>JBGUJM010000089.1:0-1954 GCA_045113935.1 Anaerovoracaceae bacterium | reverse complement strand
TTCCAAAGGCCTTCAGCCTTCTTTTTAGATCGGTATTGAACGTGTAAATCGATACAGGCTCATCGGTTTCATTAAAGAGTATGATCGTTTCTTTTTCCTCTCTTGAGACTTTTTTCTTTGCCACATGTTTCCTCCTCATTTTTACGGCTCTTGAGCCGTGTTTTTGAAAATGAATATTGGTAGTCGACCCATATATCCTTTTCCAAAAGTTATGTTCAGATTTACGGCTCTTGAGCCATGGTTTTTTGAAAAATGGCCCCGAAAAGGCACACTTTCTACAAGGTACTACCTCGCTTTTTCACGCTGCCGTTCTCTGTCGATGATCTCAAGGTTTTCCCTTACATGATCAGAGCGTTCCTGGACCTGTGTGCACACCTTGAGTTCCTTCCTGAGCTCTCTGAGTTCGGCAGTCAGTTCAGTCACTTTGTCTCTGGCGGCATCTATCTGAGCAATGGGGATATTCCGTCTGGATACTTTGCGCATCTCATCTCTCTCTGCGGATACGGACTGCATCTTATCCTCCAGCTTCTCCACGAGCAGAGAAAGATCTTCGTCGGTGTTCACATGGTACTTCGATAGGAGCTTAGCCTGTTCAGAGTACTGATCACACTTCAGAAGATCTTCCTTCAGCAGTATATGGAGCTTTGTCGGGTTCTGCTGATACTTCGGAAGATAGCCGAGTTCATAACAGTACCTGAGATAAAGCTTCTCAAGTCCGCTTCGTCCCATGATGCGGTCGATGCGTCTTCGCAGATCATAGTGATTCGATCTGTGGTAATGCTGCCTCATTCTCTCGGTCCTGACTGAAGGATCGTTCTCATAGATCCGTCGCTCTATGCTCTCACGGGTGTAGTTCTCACCAAGTTGATGGATCCTTATCGGCTTCTTCCAGCCCGGCGGTGTTATGGTCCAGTACTTGCGCTGCGAATCAAAGCGATAGTTATATCCGCGGATTTTGAGTTCTGACTTGAACTCCTCAAGAGTAAGGCTGAGGGCGATCGCTTCATCGATAGATTTCCGTGCGACATTGTATCTGGTCGGCATGCCTGCCCGCTCCATCTTATACAGATAAGTGTTCACTCGCTGTCCTTTCGGATTCTTTATCACTGACAGCCCGTGCTCCTGACAAATGCGGTCAGACATCTCTCTCAGCATACCTGTCGTCTCCCTGCAGCCGTGGAATCTTTTCCCGTCTCTGAAGGAAACCGAATTTATGACCAGGTGATTGTGGACCGCAGCTGTATTTACATGAGTTGCGACTACGATCTGGAATCTGTCTCCCCATAATCTTCTCGCAAGCTCGACACCGATACTGTGCGCTTCAGACGGATTGACCTCGCCTGGAGCAAAGCTCTGATAGGCATGGAATGCTACGATGCCTCCTTCCTTGCTGAACCTCTTCTTGACCATGGCGAACTCGTCTCTGGCGCACCGCTTATTGCAGTTGATCGTGCTGACATAGTACTTCATCTCAGTCTTGTCTTCGTTGGCTGCATACTCGATGACATCCTCCAGCGCCTGCAGAGACTCCTCCGACATGCCTGCATTCGGATTAAGTGTCTTCTCGCTGTTCTGCACATAGATGAGCGGTGCAGCGAAACTGTTCTTGATCGGCCATATCTTTGTTACTGCCATCAGTCTTTCCTCCTGTCTGGTATAAGGTATCTCTGCTCGATCGCCTGCTGGAACAGATGCCACTTCTCAGCTTCCTGTTCGAGGAATTTGACACTGCCCTGATCCCTCACAACAGTCTGCAGCTGTTCAAGTCTGTCACCCATTCCTCTGACAAGATCCATTACCTCATAGAACCTGTCATCCGGGGCCGGTCTCGGCTCGTAACCTGATATGAGCATCCTGATGAATCTGTTATGATCCATGCAGGCTGCAGATGCTTTCTCGTGCAGGTCTTCTTTTTCTTCAAGAGTCAGGTAGATCGGCACTCTGTATCCTCTTT
>JBGUJM010000088.1:0-1510 GCA_045113935.1 Anaerovoracaceae bacterium | reverse complement strand
ATAAAGAACTGGATGCAGAATATGATGCAACCCGTAAGCTGGCACGCGAACAGCGCTCTATTCGATTTGATCTGATACGAGGCTATAAAGAACGCTACTCCTACGAACCCTATAGCCTGGATCGCCAGTTCACTCATTTCTCAGTCCTTATTTCAGTACGAGCGGGCTGTCTGCCGCACCTTCCCTGATTTTGTTCACTTCCTCGTATACCGCCTGATAGTCCGCAGCCGCCTGTTCATCTGAAGGGTCGAACTGCACATCTGACGGATATTCAGCGATATACATCTTCCCGTTCTTCTCGCCTATGACGCTGTAGCTCGGAAGCATCTCGTAGTCCTTGTCATCTGGATCATACGCGATGATCGACACGAGTCTCCCGCCGCAGTTCGCTTCTCTGGCTGCGACATTATAGATCGTGATGGACGTCCTGCTGTCCACAGTGTAATCCCAGCTGCTGCCGTGAGTAAGCGAGATCGTGAAATAATCAGTATCTATCGCCTTCTCATCACCGCCGCCTGCAAGCTGCAGATTGGATGCGATGTCATAGTCGTCCGAATCCTCTGTGGTCTCCCGCCCGGTCTCTGTCTGAGGCTCCGCCTCAGGCTCAGTCTCAGCCTTTGAACCGCATGCTGTCAGAGCAAATACGAGCACAAGGCTCAAAAGCATTGCAATTACTGTCTTTGGTTTAGTCATATTGTCACCGTCCTTTCGTAATAGTATATATCGAACACAGGCCTGTGTCATGTATCGGCAGCATTTCTGCTGCCTTCTGACAGTGAGTATCACTACAGATTCTCATCTTCTTCGTCTTCATCCCAGTCGTACAGATGCAGATACCTTTCAATAGTCGGGGTATTATCTCTGTCAAACGTCAGGATCATTTCCGTGAAATCGTGAAGATCCTGGTTCTTCAGGAACGCCTTAACAAGAAGCGCGAAATCTTCAGTGGCCTTGTCTATGACATCTTCGTGGTCATCATTATCGCCATAGCTGTAGTAAATCCTTCGCACGTTATTCCCGCAAAATCCGTAAAGCATATATCTCACTTCGGCAGAGTGGTTGATATAGATCTGCACCTTGTCCATGCCGTCCCCGATCTGCAGGCGAACAGTCCTGCCCTTAGATGTGAATCTTATACAAGGGAGGCTGTTGTCCTGCAGCACCTCTGCCAGTATAGCCTCCATAAGTGAATTCGTCAGTCTCTTCTGAAATTCCGTCTTCTTCATAGATGCCTCCTATCCTGTAATCATCGTGAGTATCTCACGGGTGAAAGTTATAATTATGCCGCCCGCTACTGTCAGAAACCCATTGGCTCTCTGGCTCGGATCGTGGGACTTCAGTGATAGTCCGACCTGCATGATGCCCAGGCCGAGCAGTATGAGTCCGATGGCCCGTATCAAACTGAATATGAAGTCGCTCAGCTTGTTTACAGTGCTGATCGGGTCACCCGCAGCGTATGCAACGCACGCACACAGTATGAACGCCACTACCATTACCGAGTAGAGCACGA
>JBGUJM010000087.1:0-2047 GCA_045113935.1 Anaerovoracaceae bacterium | reverse complement strand
GTAGTCTTTCACCGGATACTCGTAGTCAGGTCTGACCTTGATCGTCTGCCCTACATTCATTGTAAGTGATGTTCCTACACGCTTCTTAGTCACTGTATTCAGGACATAGGTCGTCTTCATCGCCTGATACTTGCCGCCGGCTGGTGTCGTGATGATACCTGTCGACCAGGTCTTGTCGCCCTTCGCCTGAGCGTGGATCTCAATAACGTAGTCTACAGGGATATTGATCCAGGCTTCATAAGTGCTGGCCGGATATGACTTTGTCGTCCAGCCGGACCATGAACCACCGGCACCGATCTTACGTGTCCTGTACTTAAGGTTCCAGCCCTTAGGTGTGACACCATCCTTCTTGGTCCATTTGAACTTTACTTTGCCGACGCTGTGCTCTGATGCCCAGAGGGACTTTATGCTGAGTGGATCGGCAGCTGGGAGCTTATCCACTTCTGCAGTTTCTTTCTTGCCGCATACTGAGCATGTGCGTTCCTTGATTCCCTTCGCCGTAGCTGTAGGCTGCCTGGTGATTGTCCAGTCACCGTAGGTATGTGTTGTTGATTTTGGAATAGATTCGGTCGAGCCGTCCTTTATGATACCGCATACTGAACAGCGGATGGATTTAGATCCTTCTTCCTTGCAGGTGGCGACTTTGTCAATAACGTTCTTCCACTGATGGTCTGTGCATGCTTCGAATACCGGACAGATAACGCCATAACCTGTGCTTGTATATTCATATGTGGCATCTGTAGAAAAAAGGTTGTCAGGATCATTGATATCCAAAGGCTCTGCTGCCTGCCCGCTGGAATCTCCGGTGTATACGCCTTTGTACCAGCCGAGGAATATGTAGCCCGTATCCGGTTTAGCCTTCAAGGTCAACTTATCACCATGGAACAGCATCATGTTCATGCAGTACTGCATCCACTCACCTTCAGGTTCTCCTTCACGAAGAACCATATACTTTCCTCCGGACTCTGCAGTTTGATTGGCTATATCATAATTGCTGATCGAAAAAGCGTAATACCACCCTGCGTAAACAGTTGTATCCTCAGTAATCGGTGTGTTGAAGTCGAACCTCTGCGTTAAGGCTTCATCAGCAAACCAACCCGCAAAGTCTCCGCCACCCTGCCATGAGCTGCCGCCTTTATCCGGATCGTCAGGCCTTATCGCTTTACCTCCAGGAATCACATACTGAGGTGCTACTTCACTTCCACCATTGGTATTAAAGGTGATCTTGTAGTTCGAAGTAACCGTAAAGTCCCCGCCCGACAGGTCCGCATTCGGCCGATTCCCTGCCTGATTCACATTCGTCAGACTGATGCTGTTCCCTTTAACATCTCTTGTGGTGATCCATAGCACACTGCAGACTCCCGATGGAGTGTCTTCTGTCACAGGAATCTCTATTTCGTACATGTCATTCTCTGCATTATAGTGAGCAGTGTAGGAATACCGCTGATCTGAACCGGAAGATATATACGTGAACGTGACACTACCTATATCGCTTTCGTCGGTTATTTTCACCGATACTGTCACACTGTCTCCTGCTGTTACCTCTGTTTTCCCTTCCGGCAGCGTGACATGCAGCGTGGATGCGTCGATCTCAGGAGGGTCCACATCTGCATCAATAGCAAATACTACTCCTGCCGTCATCGGCATCATGGCGAACACCATCAAGAGGGCCATCAGTATCGCTATTAAGTTATTTCTTGTCTTTGTATTCATCCCATAACCTCCAATCCGTGGAGTGATACCGTTTCTATATACTATTATGTATCAGTTAACAGTGATTTGTGTGACCTGTGTCCTGCCGTTCGGCGCTCTGAATACAATCTGAGTGGTTCCCTTCTTCGCTGCCTTGATCGTGGCTACTCCGTCGATCATGCCGCCTGTATATTTCGATCCGTCAGGTTTCGTGATGGTTATGATGGTCTTGTCTGATACATCATAGAGCATCTGGTTCGGATAGAGTTTCGGTCTCTTATTGTAGTCTTTCACCGGATACTCGTAGTCAGGTCTGACCTTGATCGTCTGCCCTACATTCATTGTAAGTGATGTT
>JBGUJM010000086.1:0-6034 GCA_045113935.1 Anaerovoracaceae bacterium | reverse complement strand
GTCTATTCGGCGCGTCTTAAGACGCTTGCAAGTACGATGCCCTTTTAGGGCTAGTGCATACCACCAGTTCAACTGGTGGTTATGATTGTCACTGATTGCAGCAAACGGATCATTATGCGATCCCGAGCACCTTGTAATCTCTGGCCTCTACAGCTTCTTTGAGTACGGCATCAGCTACATCTCCGCTGAGTGTGACTACTGCAGTGCCTGCCTCGTGGCTTACAGCCGCCTCATTCACACCGTCAAGAGCTTCAAGAGCTTTTTTAACTGCGGCTTCGCAGTGAGGGCACATCATTCCTTCGATCTTCATTGTCTTCTGCATTAAATTATCCTCGCTTTCCTGTGAATCTATATTTTCAGACCGGCCGGTTTCAGAGCCTCCGGTCAGTATTGGCTTATCGCTGTTTTCCCTGCGGTTCCCGCTTCCGGCATCGAAGAGGTTGAGTCTGAGAGCGTTCGTGACAACACAGAAACTCGAAAGGCTCATGGCTGCAGCCCCGAGCATCGGATTGAGCGTCCAGCCGAACAGGCTGATATAAGCTCCGGCCGCGACCGGGATACAGATCGCGTTGTAGAAGAATGCCCAGAACAGATTCTCATGAATGTTCCGGAGAGTCTTCCGTCCGAGCCTGATAGCTTTGGCCGCGTCAGAAAGACTGCTGTTGACGAGAACGACATCCGCTGCTTCGAGAGCCACATCCGTGCCTGCACCAATCGCGATGCCGACATTGGCTCTTGTGAGCGCAGGGGCGTCATTGATGCCGTCTCCGATCATGGCTGTGCGTCCCTGCTCCATCAGACTCCGGACTGCTTCTTCCTTGCCGTCCGGCAGGACCTCGGCGATGACTTCATCAACACCGACCTCAGCCGCTATGGCATCGGCGGTCTTCTTTCTGTCCCCTGTGAGCATTACGGTCCTGATGCCCATTTCCCTGAACTCTCTGATAGCCCCGACACTGTCATCTCTGACGGAATCCGCCAGCGCGATGAGACCGAGAAGACGTCCGCCTTTTTCAAACAGGACAGATGTTTTGCCTGCGTTACCGAACTCAGCGGTTTCCTTCATCAGTCTGGTGACATCATCCGCGGGAACGTTGTTTCTGATCATGAAATCAGCGTTTCCGCCGGCCAGACTGACAGCCGATGAGCCATCCCAGGTATAAGCCCTGACACCTCCTCCCGGGACTTCTTCATAATCGCTGATGCGGAGTGTGGTGTTGCCTATGTGCCCGGATATGGCCTTGGCGAGAGGGTGCTCCGACCTTGATTCAACAGCGGAAGCCACTTCCAGAAGCTCGTCCTCTGTGATACCGCGGCATGTGAATATATCTGTAACCTGAGGATTTCCTCCGGTGATTGTGCCTGTCTTGTCCAGAGCGACGATCTCTATGCGTCCGGTCTCCTCGAGCGCGGCAGCATTCTTGAACAGAATGCCGTTTCTGGCTCCTACGCCGCTTCCGACCATGATCGCGACAGGAGTAGCAAGACCGAGAGCGCATGGGCAGCTGATGACGAGTACCGAGATTGCCCTTGCCAGCGCGAAGCCTGCGTCCCTGCCGACCGCAAGCCATATGACAAGTGTGATAAGAGCTATACCGATCACGACCGGAACGAATATACCTGAGACTTTGTCCGCGATCTTGGCGATCGGAGCCTTGGTAGCCGCCGCGTCACTCACCATCCGGATGATCTGCGCGAGTGTTGTATCCTCTCCGACCCTTGTTGCTCTGCAGCGGAGGAAGCCGGACTGGTTGGAAGTTGCGGCAGAAACGCTGTCGCCCTTCTGCTTGTCGACAGGTATGGACTCTCCGGTCAGGGCGGCTTCGTTGACTGCGGAAACGCCTTCTGTGACAACACCGTCAACAGGGATGTTTTCCCCCGGATGAACGATAAATTCATCATCGACTCTGACCTCTGATACAGGGATCTCGGTTTCTATGCCGTCCCTGACGACGACAGCTGTCTGCGGAGCCAGTTTCATCAGACTCCTGAGCGCGTCTGTAGTCTTGCCTTTGGATCTCGCTTCGAGCATCTTGCCTACGGTGATCAGCGTCAGGATCATGGCTGCTGATTCGAAGTAGAAACCGTGCATGTATGACATCACTGCTTCGCTGTCACCTGCAAGCTGGGCGCCTGTCATAGCAAACAGCACATATACGCTCCAGCAGAAGGAAGCGGCACTTCCCATTGCGACAAGCGTGTCCATGTTAGGTGAGCGGTGGATGAGTCCGCGGAATCCGTTGATGAAGAACTTCTGGTTGATGACCATCACGATCGCCGCGAGTATCATCTGGAGAAGCCCCATGGCAACATGATTGTTTTCAAAAAAGGCCGGAACAGGGAACCCCCACATCATGTGCCCCATAGAGAAGTACATGAGCACGATAAGAAAACCGAGAGAAGCGAGCAGACGTTTTTTCAGAAGGGGAGTCTCGTGATCTTCGAGAGCGGCTTCTTCCGCGGCAAAACTGCTTCCGGATGCTCCGGTATTCATGTCTTCAGACTTGAGGCGGGCTCCGTATCCGGCATCCGTAACAGCGCGGATGATCTCATCCGGCGCAGCACTGCCTTCGACACCCATGGAGTTGGTAAGCAGGCTGACTGCGCACGAATCCACCCCCGGCACACCGGAGACGGCTTTTTCCACGCGCGCCTGACACGCGGCACAGCTCATTCCCGTAACAATGTATTGTTCCATTTCAGTGCAGACCTCTTTCAGCTCAAAACTTCTGTATCATTTCATCATCTTCTGCAGAGTCGCAACTAGTTCCTCAACGACTTCATCATTGCCTTCCCTGATGTCATTTCTGACGCAGGTGCGGATGTGATTGGACAAAAGGACCTTGCTGAAGCTGTTGAGAGCAGCATTGACTGCCGAAGTCTGGATGAGGATGTCCGGACAATAGGCGCCGCGCTCCACCATTGCCTTGATGCCCCGCACCTGGCCTTCGATGCGGCTGAGCCTGTTGAGAAGATCCTTGTACTCCTCGGGACTGCGTTTTTTTCTCTTCTCGCTGCACGCGCAGCATTCTTTTTTCTCTGCCATAATAAACCTCTTTGATATCTCCCGCATACCCCTAAGGGGTATCTTCGGCGCCATTATATACCCGTATGGGGTATATGTCAATATATGTCAGATGACGATGCTGCCGGCATATCGCCCCGCGAGCCGCGTTGCTGAAGAACTTCCTTAAGCATCCCCATAGAGGGGATGTTTTTGCTTGTATTTAATAACTGTTTGACACTGCTTTTTCTTGAACGAATGGTCAATTCCATGATAAAATTCTATCAATAGTATGCCGAAGTGGGATTGTCGTTCGCGGAGGCAGCAATTTTGAAAATTATTATTATGTAGAGATAATGGAGAGGTGGTTAGTATATGGCAAAAAAACTGACACACGACGAGAAGATCTTTAAGCTGATAAAGATCATCACTGACCGCAAAGAGGTCATCCTCGGACTTGAGAAACCTTCACAGGATTCTCCTGAGTACTGGGGCATGGACTGCGGATATCAGTATGTCGTCAGAAGGTATGGCAAGGACATCGCAGAGGATTGTCTCGACACTGCTCTTGTGATGGGCAAGCGCAAACCGAAAACATTCGCTAAGATGAAAGAACTGACAGGATATGATGATGATCATCTGAAGACAGTCCTGGAAGCCCTCGGACAATATGGTCTGATCGAGTGGAACAACGAGAATGAGGATGGCAAGAATCCTCAGCACGAGAGACGTTATATTCTCGACCAGTATGTACCGGGCAGTGCTGAGATCATGGTCATGAGAGATCAGATCATGCCTGAGACTCCTGAGGTAGCTGACTTCTTCGAACGCATGACATATCTGCCGCTTGCAGGTATCACTCAGATGGTAGGCAAGGGCGGAAACGGAATAGGAATGCACGTTATTCCTGTTGAGAAAGCTATCCCTGCAGAGTGCGAGTCACTCGACGTAGAGCATATTTCCTACTGGCTCAAGAAATATGAAGGCCAGATCGGTCTCGGTATCTGCTCCTGCCGTAAGCAGCAGGAAGAGAGAGGTGAGGGCTCCGGAGACATCAAGCAGTACTGGTGCATGGGTCTCGGTGATTTCGCTGATTACTGCAAAGAGACCGGCATGGGATATGACATCACTTATGAAGAAGCACTCGAGGTACTCGAAGCGGCTGAGAAGAAGGGTTACGTACATCAGGTCACAAATATCGATGGTGAGAACAAGATCTTCGCGATCTGCAACTGCGCAGTCGGTGTCTGCAACGCTCTTCGTACATCACAGCTCTTCAATACACCGAACATGTCGGCATCTGCATATGCATCCGAAGTTGATCCTGAGAAGTGCGTAGCATGCGGCAAGTGCGTAGAGGTCTGCCCGGCAGGCGCTGTCAGACTCGGACAGAAGCTCTGCACCAAGCACGGCGAGATCGAATATCCTAAGCAGGAGCTGCCTGACAGCAACTTCTGGCCTGAGGAAAAGTGGAACTGGAACTACAAGAACGAGAACGGTGTCATCCAGACATGGCCTACAGGTACAGCGCCTTGTAAGTCTGCATGCCCGCTCCATATCGCTATTCAGGGCTATATTGATATGGCTTCAAGGGGCGAGTACAGAGATGCTCTTGAGCTGATCAAGAGAGACAACCCGTTCCCTGCAGTATGCGGAGCTATCTGCCACAAATACTGCGAACTCGAGTGTACAAGAGGCTCAGTCGATGATGCTCTCGCTATCGACGACATCAAGGCGTTCATCGCTGCCAAGGATCTTGAGGATGAACACAAGTACATTCCTCCTATGGTATCCTGCACAAGGGAGCCGTTTGACCAGAAGATCGCTATCATCGGTTCAGGTCCTGCAGGACTTTCCTGCGCATACTTCCTCGCGATCGAAGGCTACAAGCCTGTAGTATTCGAGAAGCAGGAGATGCCTGGCGGAATGATGACACTCGGTATTCCTAATTTCAGACTCGACAAGAAGGTCGTCAACGCTGAGATCGATATCCTCAAAGAGATGGGTGTGGAGATCAGATGCGGCGTAGAAGTCGGCAAGGACGTTACATTCCAGTCCCTCCGTGAAGAAGGATTCAAGGGATTCTTCGTCGGAACAGGACTCCAGTCCTGCGGCAAGCTGGGTATCCCTGGCGACGACGCAGCCGGCGTTATGGGCGGTGTAGACTATGTCAAGAGCGTAACTCTCGGCAAAGCTAAGAAGCTTTCCGGAGACGTAGTTGTCATCGGCGGCGGAAACATCGGAGCTGACGTAGCCAGAACAGCGATCCGTCAGGGCGCTAAGAGCGTACACCTGTACTGTCTCGAGTCCTATGACGAGATGCCGATGGGAGAAGAGGATCAGGAATTCCTCAAGAACGAAGGTATCATTATTCATGATGGATGGGGTCAGACAGAAGTCGTTACCAAGAGCGGCAAAGTTGCAGGCATCAAGTTCAGAAAGTGTGTCTCTGTCAAGAACGCTGAGGGCAGATTCGACCCTAAGTTCGATGACAATGAGACTACAGAGCAGGCATGCTCAACGATCCTGTTCAGCATCGGCCAGAAGCCTGACTACGGCACACTCTTCGAGGGAACCAAGGTCGAGCTTTCACCTCGCGGCATGATCATAGCAGACCCTGTCACACTGCAGACAGCAGAGCCTGACATCTTCGCGGGCGGCGACAGTGTAAGCGGACAGAAGTTCGTTGTAGACGCGCTGGCAATGGGACGTGAGGGCGCTGTATCGCTCCACAGATATGTAAACAACGGTCAGCACCTCATTATCCACAGAAATACACGTCAGTTCGCAATGCTCGACAAGGATGATATCGTACTTCCTCCGAATGAATACAAGAAGCCTGCTCGTCAGATCAGAGAGATCGACGAAAGCAAGAAGCTCACAATGGATTACGAGATCAGGCAGTTCAGCGAAGAGCAGATCAGGAAGGAGGCTGAGAGATGTCTCAAGTGCGGACGCAGCGTAGTTGATCAGAACAAGTGCATCGGCTGCGGAATGTGCACAGTACAGTGCAAGTTCGACGCTATCCAC
>JBGUJM010000085.1:0-1781 GCA_045113935.1 Anaerovoracaceae bacterium | reverse complement strand
CTGATCTTCACCTTATCCTGGATGGCATCGTTGATGCAGTCAACCACGGTGAATATCTTCTCATTCTTTGGCTTGATCTTCTCGGTTGTGTATACGCTGCGCTTCAACTGTTTCCTCTGATATTCACTTACAGTGCTGAGAAGCTTGCGGTTGAGCACCCTGCTCCTCTTGTCGGTGATAAATCGTGACGAGTTGACAGCATCGATCAGCAGCTTCAGCTCCGGGATATCGAAAAGCCGCTTGCCGCAGTAATACTTGTTAGGCCTGCCGGTGATCGTAACGATGTCCATGCCGCGCTGCCTGAGCAAAGCGATATCGCTGCGAAGTGTCTTGGTATTCGCAGGCACGCCGTTATCCGCCAGATAATCTATGATTTCGAAGGTGTCCATCGGATGGTCATCGTCTGTCTTCTCAAAAAACATCTCCGACAGCACCAGCAGTCTGGCCTTCACCATGTTTTGTTTGTTTTTATCCATAGCGCACTCCTGCCCGTATCAGAGCAGTTCCTTCAGTTTCTCAATTTCTTCGGTCAGGGTTATGCCCTTGCCCATTTTGGAGTTCAGTCCTTTTTGCTGTACAGATTATCCATGGCAGCCTTTGCGTATTCACTGCGCATTTCGCTGACACCTCCGAAGTTGATGCCTTCCACCTCTACAGCATCAAGCTCATAGGCGACTACCGGCGGCACTTCTTCGCCTATATCCGTCCATGGTCTTGCGTGCCACTCCCTGTCATAATCGCTGACAGCTTTATAAAGATTATGGAGCCCTTCAGCAACATCATCAGCGTCAAGGAGGAAGGTGAAGTCATCATCAAAGAATACATATCCGTCCTGTTCTTCGTTTATTCGCATCAGCGACCAGAATGAGTCGAAGGCGGCCTCAGTCTCATCATTTGCTGCCTGCACGTCGAAATCCTCTTCGTCTTCAAATTCTTCCGGATCAAGTCTCAATTCCTCAAGGAGTTCCTGCCTCTCCGGATAATCAAAGGTCTCATCAGGATAATGGATCTGCCCGTCTGCATCTTCCCACGACAGAGTGATGCAATTCAGGCCAATGAGGTAAAGTATCAGCTCTGAGACCAGATCGAGCTGTATCTCATTCTCTGCCTTTGCGATCTTAATAAGCTGCGCGATCTTTTTGCGTATAAAAGGAATCCCTCCTGCTTCCTCGAAAGCCGGAACCGCACTGCTCATAGTGTTCTCGATCAGTTCCTCCGGCACGGCATTCCATTCTGCTTCTGTCAGGACGCACTCTTCCCCTTCACAAGGTGTGATTATCTCAGTGTCACAGAAATGCGACATGAGGTCTAAAAATGATGCACTGAGAAATCTGCTTACTGATTCTCCCGATACTGTTCTGATCACAATGTCCCTCCCCGTACAACTATATACTGCTGCGTTTTACCAGCGTGTTCCTGTCACCATATATTATTATCGATTCTTTGCGTACCGGGTCGCAGTCAACCCCATAGCTTTCAAGTTTATCGACCACCTCGATCAGCGATTTCATGCCGAGGCTTCGGATCCTTACGATAAAGGCCGGATCACCAGCCACCTTGTCAGCGACCTCTCCGAGGGTAGTAAGCCCTGCTCTCTTCAGGCAGTTGTATGCTCTTATGGAAAACCCGCAGTCTTCCAACCCGATCAAGTGCAGTGTCTCCATCACCCCGTTTTTTTCGATGGATTCTCTTATTCTTCGCTTGTCCTCTTCCATTTTTCTGACAGTTCCCTGCAGACCATCGCGAATGTATTTCAGTCTGTCCGGGTGCCGGAGCTTGCG
>JBGUJM010000084.1:0-1868 GCA_045113935.1 Anaerovoracaceae bacterium | reverse complement strand
CGTTGAATGAACAACTGATGCCTTGATGAAAAAGGTCTTCATCACGAGTTTTTTGAATTCAAGCCTCAAAATGCAGATTTGAGGCTTTATTCATACCTCGGGAATGGTATAATATAGCCACTCCAGAAATAGATCGTGATCAAAAAGTGCAACACAAGCGGACGACTCGCAAGTGGTTTTGAAAAAGTGAATGCGACCCGTCTGTTCAGTAAGTATGGATCGATCACTATCTGCAAATGGCGTGACCTGCTACTTCAGCAGGTCCTTAGTGAGATGCACTTCATCTGCTGGGATGGGGTGCATTTTCAGTTTCTCCAGTAATAGTTTTATGTCCTTGTCATTTTCGGCCAGAGTATCATAAGGGCTTCTGTCTCCGAGGGAATGTCTCTTGACGCTGTTGATGTGGTTTGCAAGCAGAGTCAGGTCGTCCTGGGTCAGTTCTTTGAAACTTGTTCCCTTAGGTAGGACATAGCGAACGAATTCATGAGCTTTTTCGATGTGCGGTTTCTGCCATGAAGACATTGGATCACAGTAGAAAACGTTGCATCTGATCTCGCCGAATTCATTCACCTCCAGCCCATCTGCATCCTTGAACTCGCTGCCGTTGTCGGTCAGAAATACCGGGAAGATGCGCTGGAATACATCAGTCCCCAGAAGCTCCTCCAGATAGTCAAATATGCGCTTCACAGATTCGGCCTTCCCATCCGGCATAAGAAAGAGAAGAAGAATCTGCCGTTTGACCAGCATCATGGAAAGGATCCTGCAGCCGGATCCTCTTCTTCCTATGATGGTATCCATCTCAACCTGTGTCCCTTTTGCAGCGTGCTGCATGAAAAACTGGAAGTCATCATAGGTCCTGCCGATGCGGTACTCCTGGTGAAAATCCGAATCCTTTTTTGCCTTGCGGCGCTTGCGGTAGCGGACTTTTCGCCTGAGATCGAGGTTTCTGACCTTCAATTCTCCCTGATCCACATAGTTGTATAAAGATCTTAAGGAGACTGGGATCTCCTCACTGTGTGCTGCATAAATATGGGCCAATGGCTGTCCACGCTTTATGCGCGGAACGAGGAGCTCGTTCAACTCATCTATCTCGATTTCTGAGGTTCGGATCCCTCGTCTCGATTCAGATCTGCGTTCATCGCTGTACTTCTGTGCACGTCTGGCACTGTAGATGAAACGGTTCTGGTTGCAGTATCGCTTCTCAGTACATGTATTGCAAACGTATGGCGGTCTGTCGGGCTTCACGCAGTGTCTGGGGACATACTTATCACAATGATCGTGGCAGTTCCATTTCTGACATGCTATGCAGACTCTGCTGCAACTGTCATCTCCGCACAGGTGATGTCTGCTACGGCATTTTCGAGCCATCCGGCAGTCATTTCCGTAGACGAATTCACCGGGGAGGAAATAGCGGTTCTCCCTGATCTCACGGGAAATGGTCGAAGGATGCCGATGAAGTTGCCGGGCGATCTCTTTGAACGACTTGTGCATGCTGATACCGATCTCTATTTCCAGGCGATCGGATAGATCCATATATCTGTTTTCAAAGTACTCCATATCTGCTCCTTTCAGCAGATAGTGATCGTACTTTTGAGGGTAACACAGCACATCGGATTGCAAAAGTGGATGCAACTCAAATCGTCATTTTTTACGCTCTGACTACACAATCACTTTTTCTATTAAGGGCCGGAACCGGGCAAGAACTAGGTGGCTGGCGGGCAATTGTGGGAAGATTTCCGGACAGTTAAACATGCGATAATTCAGTCAAGAGGGGACGAGAGATACTAAGAAAGGAGAGGGGACAAATGACGATCTCAGAAGCGAGACGGATCATCAATGAGTACGAGTACAAGTCGGTTCTTACTGAC
>JBGUJM010000083.1:0-2896 GCA_045113935.1 Anaerovoracaceae bacterium | reverse complement strand
AGAAAGCCTTTGAAATCAGCCTTAATAATGATGAGAAGATGCTGACGTCCCTTCTCTCACGGCTCTGAAGAAATATGGCGGTTCGGTTTGATACCTCCCCAGGTTGTAGCAAAATCCTGCAGATGAGCCAAAAGACAGAGATTCAACCTTGTGTTGGGTCTCTGTTTTTGTTTGTGGGAACAGAGAGTCGAAAAGAAAGAATCTTCCATTGATGCTATATCTGATGTATAATAAGACATCAAATGAAGGGGTGGAATAATATGCCGAATATCAAGCCTGTATCTGATCTTAGAAACTACTATGACGTTCTCTCGGAGGTTCATGAGAATGAGCCTGTCTATCTGACAAAGAATGGCAGGGGCGCATACGCTATCATTACTCTTGATGATTATGAAGCATATGAGAGGATGAAATCCTGCATGGAACTTTACAATGAAATCAGGAAGGGTGTGGAGACTGACGAGAGGGAAGGTTATATATTGGAAGAAGATGTGAAACAGAAGTTCGGCATCAAATGAGAATCGTATATTCAAGACTGGCCATTAACGACATCGAATCGACAATCCGGTATATTGCAGAAAAGCTACTGAATCCCACCGCTGCCGATTCATTCAAAAGAGTTGTATTCGAGAATATCGAAAGACTTAAGGGGTCTCCCCATCTCGGAACAAGACTTCCCGGTTTCCTGTGTATTAATGATGCCGATTTCAGAAAACTGGTCGTAGGAAAACATCTGATCATATACGAGGTTTCCGATACCGAGATCAGAATCAAACGTGTGTTCTCGGGACGTATGGACTGGATAGCGATTCTGTCTGACAGACAGTCTGATTGGAACCGGTAGTCGCGGGCCTCGCGCTGGGCCTGGCGGCTGATGTCGCGTCCCTTGGGGGCTTCCTTGAGACTGTAAATAGACAAGACAGAGTATTATGCGCGGTCAATGAAAAAACGTCTTGTTTTGACCATTCTCCTGTCAAAACAGCAAATTCAGTCTTCTCTCCGATGCCCCTAGACCTTTCAGAAACGCAATCATCTCATCGGCTCTTCATTGTTTGCAATCACTCCAGTCCATGCACCATGATGAACTCATCGTCCTTGTCTTCATGGACCCTGAAGCCCAACCTCCGATAAAGACAAACGGCCTTATTGGCTTTCTGACATGAGAGCGAGACCTTACCATATCCTTGCTGTTTCAGTAGTTCCAGCATACGGCGCATCATCTCGGTCCCGATGCCCCGACCTCTGTACTCCCTGTATAGCGATATCGCCAAAGACGGCGTTTCATCATCCACATACCCGTAGTCATGCATGAGTCGTGTCCACACGGCACCGACTATCTTCCCGCCGTCATCGGCCACCATGCAGAGGTCTCCCGGTCTACTGCCGAACCTCTCGTAATACATGGAGATCTCCGGCTTGTAGAGTATGGACCTGTCAGGCGGATCCTCTCCTTCCGGCACGAAAATGGCTTCATAGATGAAGTCCTTCAGCAGTTCTGTTCCGTCAGTGTTCAGTTCCCGGATCACCATGTCTTCCGAATCCTCCGAAAAGATACCATCCCAGCACTGCAGTGAATCCGACAGCAGCAAATACGCTGAAGCGCTCCACCAAGCCGAAATACTGCGGAGGTACCGCTCCCTGCCCTACGGCTCCCACCATCATCATGAACAGCGCGACCGCAGCCCATGCGCCGATGCTCCTGATGCCGTTCTTCCTGAACCCTGCGATAATCAGCAATGACAGGGAAACTATGGACAGCAGCACCACAAACACCGTCACCACCATGTGCATGACTTCCTGCAACGATGCAATATCCTTTCCTCCGTCAGCCAGCGGAAACATTGAGTAGCCTATTGCAGAAGTCCAGTTCATTACGGTGAACATGTGGATTCCGATCCTGAATAGTCTGGATGACAGCTTGTTTTCCGCTACATGAATGCTTACGCATGTGACACATACCACCCCACAGATGTTGTACACCGCCGCAAGCCGATTCCACAGTATTCTCGAAGGCGCGCTTTCCGCAGACAGGTCGCTCACTGCCTGAGCCATCCAGTCATACCCCGGGTATGCAGACGGAGCGAATACAACCGCCGCAGTGTATGACAGCAGTGCCAGGATTCCCGTCAGTCCGAGCCAATTGATGAGTTTTCTTTTCATGTCATCAGCCTTTATCCGAGATTATTCCCTTTGCAAAGTCAGAGATGTTCTTCAGGTCGTTCTCGTCAGGTTTTCCCTTGTGGACACCTTTGAACTCTCCCTTGCAGTGGAATTCCCTGCTGTCCACGGGGATACCTATCTTCGATGCCTCGGCCCTGACTTTTTTTATGGTGGAATTCATCATGGCAGCCGAACCAAAGTTGACTATCCTGCCTACTTTTTCCTTGTCCAGGCTCCTGATGAATGCACGCACCTCGGGATCTATGGTGAATGCATAATATGAATTGCCGAGAAACAGGATGTCCGTTTTCTCCTTCACAGGTACATCAATCGGAAGAGCCTCTGCACCCACGGCCTTGGCAACTGCCTCAGCCAGACGCTTTGTGTTTCCTGTCTTGGTGTAATATCTTACTTCTACCTTCATATCGTTCCCCCTTTCCTGTTGCGGGCTTTCCCGATTGTATCACAAAACCCTTCAATCACCTGCAACAATCTTGCGGATGATTTCCCAATCGGCGCATCTCTGATAGTTTCCATTGGGAAAAACGCGATCTCTGTTCCATGGTCTGTCAATCACCAGAACCTTGAGTTCCGGCAGATGGTCGAAAAACCTGAACGCATTTGGAGAGTCCTCAACTGCGTAATCGAACTTCATCCTGTAGTAGTCTTCAAGCTCAAGAGTGTAATTGCTGTTCTTGATAAAGAAATCCCTTCCGTACTTGTTGAGACAGTACAG
>JBGUJM010000082.1:0-3324 GCA_045113935.1 Anaerovoracaceae bacterium | reverse complement strand
GTGCCTTCATCTTCAGGACAGACTTCGGGCAGCGGCTGACACATTGTCCGCAGCCGATGCATTTATCAGAGCGGATGGTGACGCCGGTGTCAGAGAAACTGATCGCGTCCATCTGGCATACTGCAGCACAGCGGCCGCAGCCGATGCACTGCTCAGGCAGAACGACCTGCACGCTGAACCGGGACGCAACAGCCATGGTGTCTTCATTTCGAGCCAGAGTCCGCAGACAAATACAGCAGCAGGAGCAGCAGTTGCACAGAGACAGCGGGTGCTGGAGATTGCTGATGACCTGCACCAGACCCAGTTCGCGCATCTCTTCCAGTTTTTTTCTTGCCTCTTCCAATGTCAGTTCTTTTGCCCAGCCGCCGCGGATCGCTTCGCAGGCGGCTTCGTTGAAGAGGAAACAAACATCCTTGATCGGATAGTCGCAGGCCCGGTCGCCGCGGTTTTCCATCGCCTGGCGGCATACGCAGTTGATGACCGCAATATGCGTGCAGCGGCGCAGCATTTCCTCGCACAAGTCAGTAGGGATCACTTCCCTGGTATCCGGAATGTCGACATTCATTGCGATCCTGCCGTCGGTATACTTGCCGGTAAGAGATACGGGATTCGGGAGGACCCGGTGTTCCGGGGCCATCGTGCGGAGCCTTGACCCGTCCACATCTGCGATATAAAGCCAGAAATCCTGCAGCGCTTTGTCCAGAGGAGAACCGGAGTTTGCTTCGACTGCGTTGTAGCAAAGATATAAAATATAAGTTCTGAGATATCCTGTGCTCCCGTCCTGTCTCGGCATTGGCGTCAGGAAGCCTTTGCGGATGAGACTGTCTGACAGGGAGGCGAAATCCGCCCGCAGATCGGCGTCTGCGTTTCCGGCGGCTTCTTCCGGCCGCAGGGGAGCAGCCCTGTAACTGAAGTCAGGATATGCGAACCACGCCCGGCATTCCTCCTGCGTCAGCTCCCGGCGGAGCGCCGACAGGAATTCGTCGTGGTTGGGCATCGTCATATAGGGGTGTTCCAATGCTGCCAGAACCCGCTGATGCGGATCGGCAGGAACGCCTTCCTTCGATTGTTCATATTGCTCCAGACTATCTCTCAGAAGCTGGTGGATACTTGCGAAATTGTCAGTCATGATGATTCTCCTTGGGCATATTATATCATGCTTCTACTCATGCCACCACGGAATATGTTTTATAATAGTTTGTCAGTTCAGACAAATTGACTGATTCTTTTGCCAATGATAAAATAATAAGACTATATTTTAATGTAAAACAAAGTAAAGAGGGAGGTGACACGTTGAAACATAGTATGAAACTGATCACTCTGGTGGCGGTTTTTGTCATGGCGCTGTGCTTCATGTCCGGATGCGGTGAAACTGCAGAAGACGGACCGTCGGGCAACAGCAACGGTATCACGATCTTTAACTCCAAGATGGAGATACAGGATCAGATGCTGGAGATGGCGAAACGCTACACAGAGGAAACAGGCGTGCCGGTAGAAGTGTATTATTCTTCCGATACGGTATCTGCGCATCTGGCTACGAGGTATGCATCCGGCAACCCGTACACGCTGTCTATGGTCGATGCGAAGGATATTTATTCATTGGCGGAAGATCACGCTGTCGACATGAGCGATCAGAAGTGGGCCAAAGACACCCAGTATGCTATCGGCATAGGGGACAAGATCTATGGATTCCCGGTCTGTATCGAGGCGAGAGGCATCATCTACAACAAGGATGCCATCGAGAAGATCACAGGCAAAGAGTTCAAACCGGAGGACTACAAGACATGCAAGGCTTTCAAGGGGCTGATCGAACAGCTGAAGAAGGGCGGCATGGAATCCCCGACAGGAGTCATGAAGGAAGACTGGTCTTTGGGTGCACACTATCTGGCGCAGGTATATGAGGAGAGAGATGATCCGGATGCATTCGTCAGAGGGCTTTCGGACGGATCAGTGAAACTGATCAAAGACCAGAAGTTCAATGCACTGATGGATACGTTCGATGTTCTGAAGAACAATAGCTATTCCAAAGACAGTGCGATCTCAGCAGAGAGAGAAGTTACGGAGCAGAAGCTGGCAGAGGGCGAGATTGCCTTCCTGTTCGGCGGCAACTGGGACTGGTCGGTCATCAGCGCATTTGACTACACGGAGAACATGGGACTGATGCCGGTACCGCAGGATCTGGATGACGGCATGAACGAAATGCTGGTCGGCGGCGGCTCCAAGTTCATCTTCCTGGATTCTTCCAGCAACACATCAGATGAACAGCGTCAGCAGGCGACGGATTTCCTGAACTGGCTCGTTTACAACGAGGACGGACAGAAGTTCCTCGTAGATGACTGCGCGCTGGTTCCGGCGTTCTCCAACATCAAGAGAGAAGTCACAGACCCGCTGGGCAAATCCGTCAAGTACTATGCGGACAAAGGCGCTCTGGTTCCAAACTACAACTATCTGCCGGACGATCACTACGCGATCCTGGGCGCGCAGTTCCAGAAGTATCTGGCAGGAAAGAGCGACCGCAAAGGCTTCGCCAAGGACGTAACGACGTACTGGAAGACCAAGACGCTTGAACCCCATGAGAATTAATGCAGGGAGGAGGAAAATATGGAACGAAATACAATGTCGTATAAATCAAAGCAATTCCTGATGTTTGCCGGCCCTGCACTGATCCTGTTCTGTATGGTCATCATCATTCCGTTCCTTTACGGTCTGTATCTGACCTTTACAAGCTGGGACGGCGTATCAGCCGAAAAACCATTCGTAGGATTTGCGAACTATGTATCTGCTTTTAAGGACGCCTATTTCTGGGCATCCATGGGCAGGACGATCTTTTATTCTGCTTTTGCAGTAATCTTTGTGAATGCTGTTGCCTTTGCGCTGGCGTATCTGGTAACCAGCGGCATCAAGGGACAGAACTTCTTCCGCGCAGGGTTCTTCATTCCGAACCTGATCGGCGGCATCGTATTAGGTTATGTATGGAAGTTCGTCTTCAACCGTGCTTTTGTTGCCATCGGCTCCGCGTTTACCGACGGAACGGTCCCATCGCTTCTGTCGTCGACGGGAGGCGCCATGTTCTGCCTGATCCTGGTATCTGTCTGGCAATACGCCGGCTACATGATGCTGATCTACGTGGCAGGCTTCATGGGCGTTTCCGACAGCCTGAAGGAAGCGGCGATGATCGACGGGTGCACGCCGTCACAGGCAATGCGCAACGTCACGATTCCTCTGATGAGGACATCGTTTGTAACTTGTATCTTCCTGAGCATCACCAGATGCTTCGTTGTGTACGATGTCAACCTGTCGTTGACAAACGGTGAACCGTTCATG
>JBGUJM010000081.1:0-1874 GCA_045113935.1 Anaerovoracaceae bacterium | reverse complement strand
TTGTTTTTTGATTGCCGTTCTTGTTTTTTGCTACCAGAAAAGTCCTCCCTCCACATAGTGGAGAAAGGACTTTGTCTACAGTCTGAGCCGGGGAAGACCTTCCCCGGCTTCTTATTATGCTATCATCTGCGGACTAGTCCAGCACGATCTTCATGTATTTCTTCTTGCCCTTCTGAAGGATGAGCTCGCCGTCCTTGAACATATCCACGGTAACCGCGAACTTCTTGTCCTTGATCTGCTCACCGTTGACTCTTGCGCCGCCGCCCTGGATCGTTCTGTAGGCTTCAGATGTCGATGGCTCGAGTCCTGCTTCCTTCAGGAGTACGGCAAGTCCTCTGCCCTCTCCTTCGAAGATAATTCTGTCCATCTTCATGGACGGCATATCCTGCGATACACCTCCGCCAGCGAAGATCTCACGGCTTGTCTCAAGAGCCTTCTTAGCCTTTTCCTCGCCGTGTACCAGCTTGGTGACCTCGTAAGCGAGGATCTCCTTGGCTTCGTTTATTGCCGAACCCTCGAGAGCGGACAGTCTGTTGACCTCGCTCATAGGCAGGAAAGTCAGCATACGCAGGCACTTGTTGACGTCTGCATCAGCAACATTTCTCCAGTACTGGAAGAAGTCGTATACAGGGCACTTGGACTCGTCAAGCCAGAGGGCTCCCTTAGCGGTCTTGCCCATCTTGATTCCCTCGCTTGTTGTAAGCAGGGATACTGTCAGACCGTATACTTCCTTGCCGCAGGCTTTTCTTGTGAGGTCTACACCGGCGATGATATTGGACCACTGGTCGTTTCCGCCGAACTGTGCCTTGAGGTCGAAGTCACGGGCCATGACATAAAAGTCATATGCCTGAAGCAGCATGTACGAGAACTCAAAGAATGAAAGCCCGGTGTCTCTGTCCATTCTGGTCTTGAAAGCGTCAGCTCTCAGCATAGTGTTGACATTGAAGTGTCTGCCGATCTCTCTGGCAAACTCGGTAAACTTGCAAGGTCTGATCCACTCAGCATTGTTGACACTGACAGCATAGCCGGGTTTTGGCTCTCTGTTCTGATGACCCGGATGATAAACACCTTCATTGCCTTCGTATTTCCATTCATCATCAAAATCGATGAACCTGTCAAAAAGTTTTTTGAATGCTCTGCAGTTATCATCGATGGTATTGATTGTCATAACCTGACGCATGTCGCTGCGTCCCGAAGGGTCGCCGATCTCTCCTGTGCCGCCACCGAGCAGGAATACCGGTGTATGTCCATACTTCTGCATATACATCATGGTGATCATAGGAATGAAATGTCCTACATGCAGGCAGTCTGCAGTCGGGTCAAACCCTATATAGAACTTGATCTTCTCCTTGCCGAGCAGCTCTCTCAGAGCTTCAGCATTGGTCGTCTGTTCGATCAGTCCCCTCTCCATAAGGACGTCATATACATTGGTGTGTTCGCTGACACTGTCAGGAATTAAATTTTTCATGGATATTCTCCCTTTCCGATTTTCCTATTCTGCTTGAAATCACTGCATCAAACGTCCTTTTGAATATATCACCAGCACTGACTGATGTCAATTGAAAACAGGTCAGTAACAGTTATTCCGGACGTCCCGCGGATCTGTTTTCCTTCTTTGAAAAAAGCTGCATCAGGACATCAAGCGATGTACCGATGCGGCTTTTTATTTGTGTTGCTCCACTCCTTGTATTATCATCTTCAAGCATCAACGTATTAGTTTGCGCTTAATGCTACACTGTTAGAGACACTGTGGATTGGTGACACGCTCCTACCACTTGATGGTTCAAGAAAGGCTCCAACCACAGCTCTCTGTATAGTTGTTGATCAGTTAGATACCGCATGACGGTTTATGTAGAACAAGGTTACGCTATCAG
>JBGUJM010000080.1:0-3881 GCA_045113935.1 Anaerovoracaceae bacterium | reverse complement strand
TGACGCCTGCTGCATGAAGTTCTTCCTGTATCTTCCCGGGGGAACACCGTAGGTCTTCGTAAACATCCTGATAAAGTACGAGAGATTCTCGAATCCCGCTTTCACAGCCACAAGGCTGACGGGATCCTTCGTCTCCTTGAGCATATAGGCGGATACCTGCAGGCGGTATTCATTCAGAAAGCTGATAAATGTCCTTCCGGTTTCCGCTTTGAACAGGCGCATGAAATGTGAGTCGCTGTAATCGGTCAGTGAGGCGACATCATGTATCGTGATCGGCTGTGAACTGTGTTCCTTGACATAACTGATCACTTTTTTGAGTGCTTCCGAATGATCCTTCTCATCTTTTTTTGAGGGATCTTTTTTATGTTTGAACAAAGCGTATAGAAACAGGAACAGGCTGCTTTTAACCCTGAGGGAATACCCTGGTACACGGTCTGTGCATGCCTCGTCTGCCTGGTCAAGACAGGCAGATACTTCATCCCAGAAAGCAGTTCCGGGCCTGATTGGTCTTTCGAAGAGGAATCTGTTCTCCTTCATGGGAATGATCACACTGGATCTGCACCAGTCATTCTGTTCCGTGCTGTCGAGCAGGTCCAGGGAAAAGATGATGTTTTCATATTCCATTGGTCCTCCGGTGCTGCCGTCGATGCTGTGGAGCTCGCCCGGCATGACGGGTATGATACATCCGGCGGATACTTCATAGGGCTTCATGCCTACGCTGACAGTGCCGTTTCCTTTCTTGATGTAGATGATCTCCATCTGTTCATGCCAGTGCATGGGGACGGAAGGGAAATCCAGCGGGATCGTGCAGAGATATGTATTGTAGGAGAATCCAGGCTGCTCATGGAGCTTCGTTTCGTGATATTGTATGTATTCTTCTATTTCCATGATAGTATTATACAATTTTATGCGGATATTATGCAAGAAATCACTATTTCCTTCAACTATAATGCAGTTGTGAAGTAAGGAGGTAGGAATATGCTGACAAAAAACATAGCAGATTACACGAATAAGCGCATAGAAGAGTGCACGGATCTGGAACTGTTCAATGCAGTGCTGAACATGAGTGCCGACCTGATCAAAGAAAACGGGTACAACGAAGGGAAGAAGAAGCTTTACTACATTTCAGCGGAATTCCTGATTGGTAAGCTCCTGAGCAACAACCTGATCAATCTCGGCGTCTATGACGACGTCAGGGGACAGCTTGAAGATGCCGGCAGGAACATTACCGAACTTGAAGAGTTCGAGAATGAGCCTTCGCTCGGAAACGGCGGCCTCGGCAGACTGGCTGCGTGCTTCCTTGATTCACTTGCTGCGCTCGGCCTCCCTGCAGACGGGATCGGTCTAGCGTATCACTGCGGACTGTTCAGGCAGACGTTCACTGACGCGAAGCAGTACGAGATCCCCGACCACTGGCTGAAGTGGGGTACTGAAAGCTGGATGAAGAGAACGGACACACACTACGACGTCTGCTACAAAGGCATGAAGCTGCGCAGCACGATGTATGAGATCGCCGTTACCGGATATAACGGCAAATGCGGCAGACTCAGGCTGTTTGATACCGACAGCATCGACGAAAGGCTGATCTCTGATTCCATCCATTTCGACAAGAAGAAGATCGCGAAGAATCTGACGCTGTTCCTCTATCCTGATGACAGTGATGAGGAAGGCAGGATCCTGCGCATTTATCAGGAATACTTCATGGTATCCAACGCAGCACAGCTGATGATCGACGAATGCACCGCAAAGGGATCCGACCTGCATGATCTCGCGGATTACGCTGCAGTACAGATCAACGACACACATCCGACACTTGTCATCCCGGAACTGATCCGCATCCTGACGGAAAAAGGCATTTCTTTTGAGGAAGCGGTAACGATCGTCAGGGATATGTGCGGATACACGAACCATACGATCCTGGCGGAAGCGCTCGAAACATGGCCGAAGAACTATCTTGATGAGACAGTGCCGCAGCTGAGCGAGATCATCTGCCGGCTGGACGCGATGGTCAAGGAACAGTACAGCGAACCGTTCGTCCATATCATTGATGAGCAGAACAGGGTCCATATGGCTAATATCGATATTCATTTCTCCCATTCTGTCAATGGTGTTGCCCGTCTCCATACGGACATCCTGAAGAACTCGGAACTGAAGCCTTTCTATGATATCTATCCTGAAAAGTTCAACAACAAGACGAACGGCATCACATTCAGGCGCTGGCTCGTCATGTGCAACAGGGAGCTGAGGGAACTGATCTCATCCAGGATCGGCACAGACTGGATCAGGAACGCGGATGAACTGGAGAGACTGCTTTCATACAGCAGTAACACGGAATTCCTCAGCCAGGTCCTTGACGCCAAACAGTCAAGGAAGAGCAGCTTCAGCGAGTATCTGAGGAAGGAAAGAGGCATTGAAGTCAGTCCCGATTCCATCTTCGACGTACAGGTCAAGCGTCTCCATGAATACAAGAGACAGCAGCTGAACCTGCTCTGTGCGATAGACATGTACTACCGGATCAAAGCCGGCAATAAACCGGAAAGACCCGTGACGGTATTCTTCGGTGCGAAGGCAGCTCCCGCCTATACGACAGCCAAGGATATCATCCACGCGATCATCTGCTTCAGCAGGATCATTGAGAAGGATCCGGAAGTCTCTCCTTACCTGAAAGTCGTCATGCTGGAGAACTACAATGTGTCACTGGCGGAAAAGCTGATCCCGGCAGCGGATATCTCCGAACAGATCTCCCTGGCATCCAAAGAGGCATCCGGCACATCCAACATGAAGTTCATGCTGAACGGCGCAGTCACCCTCGGAACGATGGACGGCGCCAACGTCGAGATCGCCGAACTGGTCGGACCTGAGAACATCTATACGTTCGGTCAGTCCTCTGATGAGGTCATCGGCCTCTACAAAAAGGGAACCTATAACGCGTACACCTATTACCAGGCTGACGCAAACCTGAAGCGTTCCGTTGACTTCCTGATCTCTGAAGAAATGCGCACAGAAGGTGACGAAATATCGCTGAACAGGCTTTACGATGAGCTCGTCCATAAGGACTGGTTCATGACTTTCCCTGATTTCCGTGAATACTGCACAGTCAAGAACAAGGTGCTGAAGGATTATGAGGACAGGGCTTCCTGGGCAGGGAAGATGCTGGTCAATATTTCGAAGGCAGGTTTTTTCTCAAGTGACCGTACGATCAGGCAGTACAATGATGAGATCTGGCATCTGGAAGAATCAGAACAGAAATGATCATTCCTGCGGAGACGATAAAACTGAAAGACATGAAGGAATACCTGCTGCGCTCCACGGAAGAATCCGATGCCGAACAGCTTGCCTCCTTTATCTATGAGCTGCATACGGAATGTCCGTATATGGTCAATACCCTGGATGAGATCGAAACGGACCCAGCACCGTACGAAGCCATAGTCAGAAGCTTCAGGAAATCTGATCATGGATTCCACATCACCGTGTATGACGGTGAGAAGCTGATCGCAGCCGCCGGTGTGGAACCTGTCGGATTTGAGAGAAAGGTCATGCACAGGTGCACGATCGGTATAGCTATCAATAAGTCGTACAGGAATAAGGGCCTGGGCACACAGATGATCGCGTTGTGTATGGATCTTGCAGGTGCTCTTGGATATAACGTCATGGAGATGGGCGTCAATTCAAAGAATACGCTTGCGCTTTCCGTCCTGAACAGAACCGGCTGCAGGATCCTGGGCTATATTCCCAGGGCATTCAGACAGGATGACGGGTACGATGATGAAGTATACCTGTGGAAGGATCTGACCGAATAATAAGCGAAACTCCTGCATATTGTCATACAGTGAAGCCCCGTGATCTGTACGGGGCTTTGTTGTTAACAGGCTTTCTTTGTA
>JBGUJM010000079.1:0-42642 GCA_045113935.1 Anaerovoracaceae bacterium | reverse complement strand
TGTTAGCATTGGAGGTATTTTTCTTGAAGCTAAAGCTCTTCATTCTCACCGGCATAGCCGGTGGATTTGTTTCCGCTAAAGCTACATCAGAAAAGGCTTTGCCCGGATTGAGGCAAAGCCTTTTTTACTGTATTCATTCTGAACTCAGGTACTTTTTCAGCTGCTCCTGATCTTCATATTCAAGTGAATCCCTCCCGTACATACCGGAAAGGTTCTCCATATGATGCCGGAACTCATGTCTCACCACTTCACGCAGTCTGGCGCGTATGAAGGTTTCGTCCGCGTGCGGATACGACTGGGCAAAAGAGCCGTAATATATCGTGATCTGATTGCCATACCGTGACCTTCTGTACTCCCCCATGATCAGCATGTCGCCGTTTTTCGCATAAGGAGATATCTTCGTTTCCTCGGACACTACAACTCCCTGATGCAATTCCCGGAAAAAGTCTTCCGGCAGTTCATCACATACCTCTGTCAGCAATTCATAAAATCTGTCGATATCAATCATTCTGTCTTTCCCGAATCAGCTTGTCTATGGATTCCATCACAGTCTGTTTGCTGCTGCTCAGAAATTCTCCGATTATCCTGAGCAGTTCAGTCTGTTTGTCCTTCGGCAGTCCCTGCATAGCCGCTATAATACTTTCCGCGCTCTTCAGCTTGCGGTCACTCATGGCGCCGAAGGTCCCCATTCCTGTCGCCTCGAACAGTGAGAAAAGCGTGTTTACAAAGGATTCTCTTGTCCTGTCATCCAGTTTGCTCAGCCAGTCGCGCTGTGTCTTTCTGATAAATACTCCGAGGTCTGACTGCTGAGCCTGCACAAATCTGTTACGCGCCACCTGCCACGTCATGCCGTCATGCTGTCCGAGACCGCGTTCGGAACTTTTCACGACACAGTGCTCCACGCTGCTCGTCAGCAGCATCCCGATCACTGAAGTATCCGGTACTATACTGATCACCTTGGGCAGTACTGCAATATATTCCTCTTTCTCCATGATTTCGCTGCGGAATCCCGGACCGTCATTAGTATAGACGGTTTCGATCCTGTCTCTCATGACCGGCCTGCAGAATGCCGAAGCATATACGGCAAAATTGCCGCCCTTGGAGTGTCCGCCGGTACGGACCTTCCCTCTGCACCATGAGCCGGCACTGCTGAGATATTCCACAGCCCGCCGCTGTCCTTCCGTTTCCGGCAGATAACTCATGTTGAAGTCTTCTTTCCATCCGACTATAGTGTTGTCAGTGCCGCGGAACGCAATATAATAACTGCCGTCGGTCAGTCTGTATGTCACGGCAGACATCTGCATCGTCCTGTCTGCGTCCACTGTGTTTACATAGTGCGACAGGATCGTTCCCGCAAATCTCCGCCCGGAGACCATGCCGTCCATCAGCAGAGGCGCTCTTACAAGAGGATTGTCATCCTTCATGATTTCTTCGCGTGAATGCGTACTGAAGTATTCCTCGCGGACTTTTTCGACCGGTACCCCTCTGCCTTTTTCGCTGACATATCCGTCAAAATGAGTATACGCCAGCTCCGCGAGGATCAGATTATCGACCTCGTTGAACGGATCGGCCTCGAACGGAATGTCTCCTCGCCATTCAAGATAATCAAAAATAGTAGCCATACCCCACATCTCCGCTCAGCTAATAAGCTAATATTTCCTTTTGTTATATCAATCATACAACAACGAATCACGATTGAAAAGAATCACACTTCCGCTCCCGTATGATTCATTGACCTTCCGGACTTCTGCGAATACAATCAAGGTAGTATTTAAAGGAGCAGCTATGAATTTTGACCACACAGAACAATCCAGTCATTATGACTTCATCATCGCGGGCGCCGGAGCTTCCGGTCTGATGCTTGCTGCCAGTCTCGATCTTCACGGAAGACGCGGTCTCATCCTTGAGAAAGGCCGGCATCCGGGAGCCAAGCTTCTCCTCAGCGGAGGAAGCCGCTGCAACATAACGCACGGCGGACCGGTCAGGGATTTCCTGTATGCCTACGGAGACGCGGGACCTGCCCTGCGAAAATGCCTGTACAGGCACAGCAACGCCGAGCTTGCGGAGTGGCTTGAAGATCACGGCATCGCGCTCGCCGATGAGAAAGGCAGCCCGGTATCATCCGGTATGCTTTATGATCCCGCAAATGCTGCAGTCCGCGTATTCCCCGCATCGATGAAGGCCGGGGATGTGCTGTCTGTCCTGACGGAGCAGGCACGCGCAAACGGCTGGGAGATAAGGACAGGGGCTGCGGTCTATGACCTTCTGCCCGGTCAGGATCATTCCGGCGCAGCGCTGTGGACGGTAAAAGCGTCACCGGCAGAGACTTTTACTGCCGGTTCCGTAGTTATCGCGACCGGTGGTATCACTTTTCCCGAAACAGGCTCTGACGGCTCAATGTTCAGTATCCTGAGTGATCTCGGTGTCGAGATCACTGATCTGAAACCGGCTCTCGCTCCGGTCTATGTTAAAGACTACCCTTATGAAGAACTGAGCGGTATATCTTTATCCGGCGTCACGGTAACAGCTTTCAGTTCTGACGCGGCAAACACATGCAAAGGCAAAGCGGCACGCATGACAGGAGACCTGCTTTTTACCCACCGGGGATTCTCCGGTCCGGTCATGCTCAACATCTCAAAATACACAGAGCCGGGAGAACTCCTGCGCGTCAGCTATAACAGAGAACTGAGTGATCTTCCCAGAAGGCTGCGGCGCGTACTCGAAAAGCGCGCGGCGGGACCGTCCGGGGATGTAAGGACAACTGTGCTGGCTCTGCTTCTTGACAGAGATGACTTTACTGTAGATCATACAGACGAAAACGGGATGGTGACAACCGGTGGCATCTCACTTGACCGCATCGATACCTCGACGATGCAGATCACAGGTCTGCCGGGACTGTACGCCATAGGCGAAGCGATAGATGCTGACGGCATCACAGGAGGTTATAACCTGCAGATGTGCTGGTCGACAGCACGTACCGCAGCAGAAGATATAGGACAGGAGGATTAGAAATGGTTTCTTTTGAATGTGATTATGTAGCGGGAGCTCATCCGGAAATACTCCGCAGGCTGGCGGAGACCAACCTGGAGAGTCTGCCAGGATACGGCATGGATCACTATACGGAAAGCGCTAAGGAGAAGATCAGGCAGGCATGCGGATGTCCGGAAGCTGATGTCGAACTGCTTGTCGGCGGCACCCAGACCAACGCGGTCGTCATATCCACAATGCTCAGAGACTGGGAAGGCGTAATTTCCGCAGAGACGGGTCATGTGAGCGTCCATGAGTCCGGCGCGATCGAATTCACAGGACACAAGGTCATCGCCCTGCCTGCACCGGAAGGCAAGCTGAACGCTCAGTCCGTCAGAGATTATCTGGAGAAATTCTACAGTGATGTGACACATGATCATATGGTGTTCCCGGGCATGGTATATATTTCATACCCTACAGAGCCCGGCACACTTTACACTAAAAAGGAACTGGAAGATCTGTCGGCAGTATGCCATGAATATGATATCCCGCTCTACCTCGACGGAGCCAGACTGGGATACGGTCTCATGAGCGACAGCGCTGACATGACAATAGAGGACATCGCGCGTCTCACCGATGTATTCTATATCGGCGGCACCAAGGTCGGCGCTCTCTGCGGAGAAGCCGTTGTCTTCACAAAGAACAATAAGCCGGCTCACTTTATGACTTCGGTCAAGAAGAGAGGTGCCCTTCTTGCCAAAGGCAGACTGCTCGGGATCCAGTTCGATACGCTCTTCACTGATGACCTGTACTGGAAAATCAGCCGGCATGCTATGGTTATGGCTGCCAGACTCAAGGAGATCATACGCTCCAGGGGGTGGGAATTCTACATGGACTCCCCTACCAATCAGCAGCTCATCCTCATGAATGAAGAGCAGATGGCAGAACTGGGCAAGTATGTGACTTTCGACCGCTGGGGAATTTATAATGATGAGCTGACGATAGTAAGGCTGGCGACAAGCTGGTCAACGACCGAAGACGATCTCAAAGTGCTGGAGTCAATGTGACAGTCCCGGCAAGGCACAAAAAATACTGCGGCAGGATATACCGTCCTGCCGCAGCTTTTATTCTGTCTGCTATTCTTTCGTTTCTTCCGTATCGCTGTCCTTGAGCAGCCCGATATCCTCGATACCCTGCTCGAAATCTGCCTGATTCTTGAAGAAGTGCACTTTGCCGTTTTCGTCCGCGAAGAAATACAGATCATCCGACTTCTCATAGTTCAGAACCGCATCCATTGCGTCTCCTATCACTGTTGAGATCGGCCCCGGAGGCAGCCCCGCGAACTTGCGGGTATTGTATGGATTGTCACTGTTAAGCTGGCTCTGCTTCAGCTCGACTCTGTCGATATCGAAAATATATCCCACAGTTACATCGCTGCCGAGTGACATTCCCGTTTCAAGTCTGTTCATGAATACACCTGCAACAGCCGGCTGGTCCGCGGCTGTAGCCTCCTTGGTGACAATGGATGTCAGTGTCAGGAATTCATGAACGGAGAATCCCGAAGCCTCGATCGCGTCCTTGCGCGCTGACAGTTCCTGATCCATCCTGTCGAGGCACATCTCGGTGAAACCTTCGATCGTATCGCTTCCCGAGGTGATGATGTATGTATCCGCGTAGAGATATCCCTCGAGAGGATTCATAACGTCCTCGCCCAGGATATCATCTGTGAGGAACCAGTATTTGTCGATCAGCTGTGAGAGATACTCCCTGTCATTCCATTTTGCAAGGATCTCTTCGGAACTGAACGGCAGCTGGCCTGATACCGCCTCGGCTACCTGCGTCAGCCTTGCGCCGTCCTTTACCTCAATGGACTCCTTGACCAGATAATCAAAGTCCCCGTTATTGATGATATTCATGATCTTCCGGAAGGACATTCCCTTGTTGAATATATAAGTGTTGGCCTGCAGGCTGTCATATCCTCCGATCTTGGCATTGATCCTGGCACAGGTCCTGTTTTTGACCAGTCCGGCCTCATCAAGTATACCGATGATAGCCGATGCTCCTGTGCCGTTAGGTATCTCGACTACAACTTCTTCAGTATTGCCGGGATCGACCGGCATGAGTCCCAGCGTATACCAGCCGCCGCCCGCTACCAGCAGTGCCAGTATAATAATCAGCAGGAACAGCCCTCTGCATCCCCTCTTTTTCTTCCTAGCGCCGTTACTCATCCCATTCTCCTTCCGTCACGCTTTTGTTTTAATACAACTCATCTATTTTACTGTTTCTATGATATAATCTAATAAGTATGCCGGCAGAAGACCGGCGTCCTATATATAGGCTTATCACGCATATACATACACATCATATGCTATTTTGCCTCACTCTGCAACATAATATAAGGAAGTAAAATAAAATGACCAAAGAATCCGGCAATTCATTCAAGGCATTTCTTGCCCGCAAAAACATCGAAATCAGCGCAAAGCGATACGGTATAGATGCCCTGTCAGCCATGGCTCAGGGTCTGTTCTGCTCACTGCTGATCGGTACGATTATCAACACACTCGGCACTCAGTTTCATATCGGTTTTCTGACTGACCCTGTATGCAACATCAGCGGAGTGGATTATACAGTCGGCGGTCTCTGTATGGCCATGACCGGACCAGCTATGGCGATCGCGATCGGCTACGCGCTCAAGTGCCCTCCTCTCGTTCTGTTCTCACTGGCCACCATCGGCTTTGCGGCCAACGGACTCGGCGGAGCGGGCGGTCCTCTTGCCGTACTCTTCATCGCGATCATCGCGGCAGAAGTCGGCAAAGCCGTTCAGGGCGAGACCAAAATCGACATCCTCGTGACACCTCTTGTCACTATCGGCGTGGGAGTTGCGCTCGCCGCGTGGTGGGCTCCTGCTCTGGGAGCTGCCGCTATGAAAGTCGGCACCCTCATCATGTGGGCTACTGAACTGAGGCCGTTCATGATGGGTATACTTGTATCTGTCATCGTCGGTGTAGCGCTGACACTTCCTATTTCATCCGCAGCCATCTGCGCTGCGCTCGGTCTGACCGGACTGGCCGGCGGAGCCGCAGTCGCGGGATGCTGCGCTCAGATGATTGGTTTTGCTGTAACTTCTTTCCCGGAAAACAAATGGGGTGGTTTGGTATCCCAGGGTATCGGAACATCCATGCTCCAGATGGGCAACATAGTCAAGAATCCAAGGATATGGATCGGTCCTACACTCGCCTCGGCAATAACAGGACCGATCGCAACATGCATCTTCCATCTCGAGATGAACGGCGCTCCCGTCTCCAGCGGTATGGGAACATGCGGTTTTGTCGGGCAGATCGGTGTCTACTCCGGCTGGGTAGCTGACATCGCTGCAGGTACCAAGGGTGCCATAACCGGAATGGACTGGCTCGGGCTCATACTGATATGTTTCGTACTCCCTGCTGTCCTTTCACCTCTGATCAACGCGGGCTGCCGCAAACTCGGATGGGTCAAGGACGGAGATATGAAGCTCTGATTCAGTAACGGTTCAGGTTTTGTGTACAAAATAAAGGATTACGCCGCCGGTCAGGTGACGTAATCTTTTTTTTTGCTATTGCACGGTTATTTGTTGACCATCATGCTTTCCCTGAAAAGAGGCAGGAAGATGTAGCCCTTCTCTTTGAGCCCGTCTATGATCTCAGGCATCGCGTCGATCGTAGGCTGGCTCCATTCATGACAGAGCACCACCATAATGTTCTGGTCCTTGGTGGCCGCCAGCACATTGCTCTTGATCACCGACTTATTGACATTGTCCTTGCCCCAGCTGTCGCCTGAATCAACGGTCCAGTCGACCCAGCCATACCCCTTTTCTCTCAGGGCATCTTCTATCTGGCCAAGCCTTGAACCCGCCATTCCCGTTCCGCCCGGGAATCTCACCAGCACAGGTGTATATCCGCCGGTCGCCTCTTCCGTGAACTTGCGCTGATCCTCTACCGATTTCATGAAAGCTCCCGAATCAGAATAGATCCCGCCATCCCCGTAATCATGTGAATATGTATGATTGCCGATGGTATGCCCGTATTTCAGATACTCCGGATACATTGATGCCGCTGTAATGTCAGCCTGGTCCGGAAGCTTATTGCCATTGGCCGTTGTCAGGAAGAATGTCGCTTTGACATCGTACTTGCTGAACAGCTCAAGATACTTATTTCCCCTGTTGTACGGCCCGTCATCGATCGTTATATAGCAGATCTTTTTGTTGCTCTTGCCGGCGGTTATATCTTTTTCAAGCTGGGCCGCCAGAGTGAAGACCTTTTTCTGCAGCTTTTCAGACTCCTTGTTGTAGTCGTTGACCTCATTGATGATACGGTTCAGGTCATCATTCGTGTCCTCAGCCGCCTTGAGATCAGCCGAGGCGGCTTTATAGTCTGCCCTGGCTGCCCTGTAATCGGCAAAGACTTTACCGAATCGGGGCGCAACATAGACTGCGGCGCCTATTATGAGGGCCGCAATTATGGCAATCAGTATAAGCAGTGTACTGCTTATTTTTATTCTTCCAGTCTCTCTACCAGTCTCTGCCATGAATCTCTGAGTTCCTTCGCCTGTTCCGGATCACCAAGTGTATCTGCCGTCTGCTGCAGTTCTCCGTTCTGAGTCTGCAGCTCTGCTGTCTGTTCTTTGATCTGCTCTGTTTTGGCCGGAAGCCTGGATGCTCCGGATTTCATCAATAAGAATCCAGCCTCAAAAACGATCAGAAGCACTAAAACAGCCGCTGCCGCAATGAACACCTTAAGTCTCCTGCCGGAAGGGACAGTGAATGTATATGTCTTCTTCCTGGCAGGGCGGACCTTCTCCGGTTCCTGTTTCTTTTCATCTTCATCAAGGCCGCTTCCGAGGCCTGTGTAGATCCGGGTCTGAGACAGTTCCTCTCTTGCAGCCCTCTGGGCAGCTCTTGCCTTGCGGTCTTCCTCTGCCCTTGCCTCTGCATCCCTGACTTCATCGTCAGTGATGAAACCCTTGTATGCTTTGCGCTGCTTCTCCACGACTCTGGTGCTGCCGCGCTCTTCAGACTCAGGCCACACAGCAGTCATGCGGGTCACGGTCCTGTCCATCCCCTGCGGACGGATCTCATCAGCATCACCTATCCAGGTATGCCTCGTCTGCCGGGTAACGGTCTTGTTATTCTCTCTCTCTTCTGTCTGCAGTGTTTCCTGTTTTTTGTCTTCCATCTCGTCCTGTCCCGTAAAAACACTAAACAGCCCGGGCATATACAACATATGCTGTCAAGGCTGCTTATATAATACCACATAATGATGTCAGATACTCTATTCCGCCATCATTTATTTTACTTGTTTTTACTGAATCCCGGCGCTTTATTCTATAACAGTGCAGGACTCCCCGGTGTACTGCAGTGTCATCGTGATCTCCTGTCTGCCGTCCAGGATCTGCTGCAGGAAAACACGGTCTCCTTCCCACATAGGAAGATCCATCAGTTCACTAGCCGGCACCCACCTAAGCTCGCCTTCATTGCACTCAGGGGGATCGTAGTTTCCGCTCTGTCTGAATATTTCCTTCAGTACAGGATCTGCAGGTTCGAAGTCATCTGACACATACAGATACATATCCTCATCTTCGTACATGTCAGCACGGAATCTGATCACACCGCAGAAATGAGCCGATCTCAGCCTGAGTCCGGTCTCCTCATACACCTCCCGTATGTTGCAGTCATCCGGGCTCTCTCCCGGCTCTATCCTGCCGCCGATGCCAAGCCATTTCCCTTCATTGGGATCTTCCGGCTTGCGGTTACGGTAAAGCATCAGGTATGAACCGTTATTCTTGATGTAACACAAAGTCGTTTTTTTCATACAGAGATTATAGCATGGGTGCAGGCATCCTTTATTGACTTTATTTATCCCCGGGCAGATAATTTACTTATGAAGAATCCTCGTATACTTGCAGCTGCAATGATAACGTCATTCATGACGACTTTTATGTCCAGTGCGCTCAATCTTTCCGTTCCGGCACTGGAGAGTTATTTTGGCGTGAGCGCAGTTGCTGTTTCGTGGATCGTCAGCGTCTATACCATCTCTGTCGCGGCAATGAGCCTGCCTTTCGGGCGCGTAGCTGACATCACCAGCCGCCGCAGAGTGTTTCTGACCGGCATCGCCGGATTCGGGCTGTTGTCGATCATATGTGTTTTCGCGCCGAATATCGGCATCCTCATTACACTGCGCGCTCTGATGGGATGCTGTGGAGCCATGATTTTTTCCACAAACAACGCGATACTGATCAGCTCATATCCGCCTGATATGCGCGGCAAAGTTCTGGGATACTCAGTAGCTGCCACCTATACAGGTCTCACAGCAGGCCCTGTTGCCGGAGGTATCCTCAACAGTACGCTTGGCTGGAGATCTATCTTCGTCGTATCGGCAGCCGTTTCCGCAGCCGCTCTCACAGCAGCAGTTCTTGCGCCGCCTGCACCGGAAGACGGTGAAGATGGATCTTCCGGGTTTGATACTGCGGGATCCCTTCTGTATATCGGTTCTATCATCGCAAGTCTCTACGGGCTGACCAATCTTGACAAGGGAATCATATCCGCCCTGATACTCGCCGGCGGTATCGCAGCTCTGGTCGTGTTCTTCATTCATGAATCGCGGCGCGAGGCAAGCGGCCGGAGTCCTGTAATGAAGGTCAGCATGTTCAGTTCCAGCCGCACTTTCACGTTTTCATGCCTTGCGGCTCTGCTCAATTACGGGGCCACATTCGCTATCAGCTATACCATCAGCATCTATCTGCAGGTCATCCTCGGTATTCCGTCAGCAAAGGCGGGTCTGCTGCTTATCACAATGCCTGCGATCCAGGCTCTGTTCTCGCCTCTCACAGGCAGCCTGTCCGACAGGATCCGCCCGTCCGTACTCGCCAGTTCCGGTATGGGTCTCTGTGCACTCACGCTGCTGCTTTTCTCACGCATAAACGAGACTACAGCGCTTGCATATATCATCATGTCACTGTGTATTACAGGACTCGGTTTTGCACTGTTTTCTTCGCCAAATACAAACGCCATACTGAGTTGTGTAAACAAATCAGACTATGGCGTTGCTAATTCCATTATTGCGACCATGCGTACCTACGGACAATCATCCGGCATGGCGATCCTGAGCGTCATCACTTCGGTATACCTTGGCACCGGAAGTCTGGAGGACTCTCCGGCATCCGACATCATTGCCATGATGCATACCGCATTTCTTCTGTTTGCAGTGCTGTGTGTAATAGGACTGTTCTTTTCACTTGCCAGAGACAGAAAGCAGAACTGACAGATGGGCCCCTCCCTGCAGAATCTCATTGTCATAAGGGATCTTCCCATCAGTCATGCTGACAGATGGGCCCCTCCTTATGACTATACCCATACGAATTCGGCGTTTCCTGCTTCGCCTCCGTCTATGAGGAGGTTCTGTCCGGTCATGAATCTGTTGGTCACTGCGACAAAATAGATCCACTCCGCTATCTCTTCCGGCGACGCCCACCGTTTGAGCGGTGTCAGCTCCATGATCCTGTTCCAGAGTTTTTCATCTTCCATCACAGGCCTGTTGAGTTCTGTCGTAACACCTCCGGGATCTATGCTGTTACAGATCGCCTTCGGCGCCAGCCTCAGAGCTACATTCTTCGTATAGGAAATGACTCCTCCTTTGCTTGCGGCATACTCCGGGAATTCCGAGCCTGTATGTCCGGCTGCTGATCCTATATTGACCACTGACCTGATCTTCTCATTGCCGATAGCGTAATGCTCAGTGACATTGATCATGCCCTTGAGATTGACATCAATATCTCTGCCTGTTTCCTGGATCCCGGCGTTATTGATCAGCACCTCAGGCTGCAGGTCCGCAGGAAATGAACCCGGATCCGTGACATCCGCGATGTGATGTGTGTATCTGCTGTCTTCGATCGTTCCCGGAACAATGTCCAGCCCGTGAACTTCATGTCCTTTTGCAAGGAAGTATTCGGCAGTCGCTTTACCTATTCCTTTTGAAGTGCCCGTTATCAATACAACCATTTTGCCCCCTGATACATAACGCTATACCGCATTCATTCCTGCATAACTGAGATACTGAGATCCTACGCCGTCTGACTCCCACTGCATGCTTATCCGGTAACCGACCGGACTGAACACCACTTCACAGAGAAGCTCCGCCACTGCTCCTGTCAGCGAACAGATCAGCACCTGCGCAAGTGTCCATCCGAAGAAGTGATACGAGACTATTGCGGCGAAAACGAGGTTGTCGACAAACTGCGCGATTCCCGTAGATATAAAAGAACGTTTTGCAAAATCAGCAAAACTGGTATTTTTAAGGTGTTTTGCCACTGTATGATTGATAAATGAGTTGGTCAGCGCAGCAAGAAGCATGGCTGTGCTGCTTCCGAGCACAACATACCAGCTGCCCCCGAAGGTTGCATTGAGTCCGTCATTAACTTCTGTCATACCGGTGGAATAGTATTCGCCCCACATACCCGGGGTCATGGACATCAGTTTGAATACAAGAGTCGCGCACAGATTGATCACCATTGCCAGGATCGACACCTTGGCTGCCGCCCGGGCACCAAAGCGTTTACAGATCATGTCCATGCAGAGGAAGCTTATCCAGCTGAGCACAAAACCGCAGTCCAGCGCAAAATATCTGACTGAGATAAACTCCTTATTAGCAAGAAGGTTCATCATGATCACGCTCACGACGAACAAAGTAAGAACGAGTGAAGGGATGTTCCGCAGAAGAACGCGGTAGTCATCCAGCTCTTTTCTGATGTATTTCATATTTAAAAACTCCTTTGGTTTTGATCTTTTACAAGCAGGATATCGGACCCGAACTGCTTGGTGCCCCTGTCAAGGCCGGGGCACCCGCCTATTATGCCACGTTAAGTGCTGAATGTCTACCCCTCGACTCTGATCGTTCTGATCTTCTGATCTACAAGAGGTCTGTCCATTCTGTTACGCTGGCTCATCACGATCTTATCGGCAACAGCCATTCCCTCTGTGACTTTTCCGAAAGAAGCATACTGTCCGTCAAGGTGAGGTGAAGTGGTTGTCATGATAAAAAACTGTGAACCGCCGGAATTCGGATTCATCGCTCTTGCCATGGAGAGCACGCCTCTCTCATGCTTCAGATCATTTCTGAATCCGTTGGCTGTGAATTCTCCCGGTATAGTATATCCCGGGCCGCCCATGCCTGTTCCTTCAGGACATCCGCCCTGGATCATGAATCCCGGAATGACTCTGTGGAAGATCAGTCCGTCATAGAAGCCGCTGTTGGCGAGCTTCTCAAAATTCTCTACAGTCTTAGGCGCGATATCCTCATAGAGTTCGCCCTTCATAATTCCGCCGTCTTCCATCTCGATAGTAAATTTCTTCATAGCTTCCTCCATTGTTTATTCTACTGACTTGAGCGATTCAGTCATGGATACATTCCTGAGTCTCCTCTGCATCGCAAGGTTGACTACTCCTGCAAAGACGAATGTCAGGATGACCGCCAGTACTATATCCTTGTTCGCAAGCCTCGGTTCGAAGTATATCATTTTGATCACTATGTTGTCGATAACAAAGCCCAGCAGCCATTTGCCGACAGGTATCCCGACAAGAGCTGCTATTGCTGTCATGAACAGATTCTCTCTGAATACGTACAGTGATACCTCAAACTGGTTGAAACCGAGCACTTTGATCGTGGCGATTTCCCGGATCCTCTCCGTTATGTTGATGTTGGTCAGGTTGTAAAGCACGATGAACGCCAGAAGCGCAGCAGAGAGTATCACTACGTAGACGATCATATTCAGGCTCTCCATCATTTTGGCTACGCTTTCCCTGACATCAAGGTTAACAGAAACAGCCACCGTATTCTTATATCCTGCCGCTTCGGCTGACGCCGCTCTTACAGCCTCTTCGGACGCACCGGCCGCGGCTTCATCATCTGCAGGTTCTGTTTCCGCAAGTCTCACAAGCGCGGATTTGATGTCAGGCTCGCGTCCGAACGCTTTTCTGTATGCATCCCTGCTCATGTATATGCTGTCATATACATAGTTGTCACATACGCCTGATACTGTGAATTCTGCTTCCTTGTACCCGTCTCTGACTGTTATCTTATCCCCCGGTCCGACGTTGTAATCATGACTGATCTTTTTGACGATGATGACTTCTCCCTCGCCCGGATACTCAAGAGGTGTATCTCCGGTATGCAGATCCATATATCTGTCAAATCCCTCCGGATCAGCCGCCGCGCAGGTAACGTCATAATTTCCCTTGTCGAACAGAAGAGTCACTTCTGCCTGATGCAGGAAAAACATCTCATCTGCGCTTACTCCGGCATTTTCCTCCATATATTCCGTGAAGTCTTTCTGCCGCTCCGCATTCATGTTCTTGCTGAATATCACACGGAAGTCATAAAGAGAGATCTCGTTGAACTGGTGATCCGCAACCTTGGCGATGGTCGTGTCTATTCCCATTCCGGCGATAAGCAGAGCTGTACATCCGCTCACTCCGATGACCATCATCAGGAACCTCTTCTTGTCTCTGAAAATATTCCTGATCGAAACTTTGTAGAGAAAACTGATCCTGTTCCACAGAGGTGTGATCCTTTCCATCAGTATCCTTTTGCCTGCAGGAGGTGTTTTAGGCCTGATAAGTTCAGAAGGTGAAACTTTGAAATCCTGCGAGATCGATACCCATGTCGCTCCCATTGAGCAGAGCAGCGCAGCAGCGAGGGAAACGAGTCCGAGCTTCGGATCGATCACATAATCGACTTTATCACTGAAATCATACATCATGGTATAAGCATTCCAGATAGCCATCGGGAATACTTTGCATCCGATGAAGAATCCGGCTATGGACCCGAGGAACGCAGCACTTCCTGAATAGAACATATACTTGCCGACGATCTGGGCGTTGCTGTAGCCGAGTGCTTTGAGAACTCCGATCTGAGTCCTCTGCTCATCTATCATCCTAGTCATCGTCGTCATGCAGACAAGAGCAGCGATCAGGAAGAAGAATACAGGGAAGATCTTGGCAATATTGCTGACGATGCTTGAGTTGCTGTCAAATGAAGAATAGCCGGCATTTTCCCCGGAGGATATCGCGTAAGAATTGCCTTCTTCCATGTCGTCAATTTTCTGCTGGGCTTCGTCAAGCTTATCCTTCGCGTCATCGAGTTCCCGTTTTGCCTTATCAAATTCGCTTTCAGCCTCTCTCTCCTTCTGTCTGAGAGTTTTCCGGCCTTTGTCGATCTTCTTCTGCTGACGGCTGATCTCATCCAGACCATCAGACGTCTTCTCCAGTCCTGCCTGTGCCTGAGCCAGACCTTCCTCGAGCTTAGCCTTGCCGGCTTCCGCTTCAGCAAGCTTGCCGCTGATTGTCTCGAGACCTGCGTTGATCTCGCTGATCTGCGCATCTACCCCTGCGATCTGTCCGTCGATCTCTGTGATCTGCGCATCTATCCCGCTGAGCTGCTCCTCGAGCGCCCCGATCTGTGCATTGATCTCTTCGGCGGCTTCAGGCTGCTCTTCTGCCTGAGCTCTGAGCTGTCCGATCTGCGCCTCAAGGCCTTCCTTTCCGGCTGCGAGCTCGGCTCTGCCGGCCGCAAGCTGTTCCTTTCCTGCATTCGCCTGAGCCAGACCTGCTTCTGCCTCAGCTTTTTTGCTGTTCAGGGTTTCTATGCCGGCATTGACTTCAGTGAGTTGTTTATTGAGACTTTCTATCGTATCTTTCAGTTCACCCTGAGTCTTCTTTACGCTTTTGCGCGTTTTATTCAGTTTTCTCTGGCCTTTGTCGAGCTGCTCCCCGGCTTTTTCGATCTCTCTTTCCGCTTTGGCCTTCTCGTCCTCATATTTCGCGAGATTATCCTCATACTCCTGTTTCTTCTCGTCGAGTTCTTCCTGGGCATCTGCCCTTGCTTCCTCGCGCCGGTCTTCTGTGATCTTCGCAGCCAGATCCTTCATGTCATCTTCAGCAGCGTCCAGCTTATCATCTCTCTCCGCTGTAAAAGGCTCTCCGCTGTCCTTAAGTGTGAGATACAGCTGCGTATAATAATCAACATCGAATTCATCCCGGTCAATGAAGAAAAAAGTGTCGATACTTCCATTGCCTATATCGGTCGAGCCCCTCTGATAATCGAGATATACCGGCGTATTGACAGTGCCGACAATGGTATATTCATGATGTTTGAATTTCTTAAGAGTATCCTTATCATTTGAATCAGTCAGAATAATAGTGTCGCCCACCCTGTATCCTTCACTTGTGATGTGATAATCATCCACCACGCACTCATCTGCCCCTTCCGGCAGCCTGCCGCTGACCACCCGCAGGGTATTGATATCCTGAGGCAGCGATATAGCCTTGAGTGCCTCTTCATCTCCGCTTCCCGATGCCGCCAGAACATCTATCTGTACGGAACCCTCCGCGCCTGAGACATCCTTATGGTTTCCGGCTGTCTCCACGCTTCCGTCATCTATACCGTAGGACGAAATGATCATGTAATCATACAAGTTGTGGTCTGAAAGATAACTGCTGGCAGTACTGACCATGGACGCCTTGCAGTCTTTGAGCCCTGAAAAGAAGCCCACTCCAAGAGCGACGATCGCAAAGATCGCAAGATACCTCGCCAGGGAGGTGCGTATCTCTCTCAGAGTAGACTTTTTCAGCATTTACCGCCTCTGTCGCATTACCATTCGATCTCGGATATCGGCACCGGACGCGTGTTGACTTTCACATCGGAAACTCTTCCGCTTCTGACACTGATGACCCTGTCTGCCATAGGTGTTATGGCTTTGTTGTGTGTGATTATTATTACTGTCGTCCCCATATTCCTTGCCTGATCCTGCAGAAGCTGGAGAATCTGTTTGCCTGTATTGTAGTCGAGGGCTCCGGTCGGTTCGTCGCAGAGAAGCAGTTTCGGATTCTTGGCCAGAGCTCGCGCTATGGCAACCCTCTGCTGCTCTCCTCCGGAAAGCTGTCCCGGAAAATTGTTCATCCGGTCTCCAAGACCGACAGCCCTGAGAGTCTCCGCGGGATCCAGAGGATTTTCACAGATCTGTGTCGCAAGCGAAACATTTTCAAGGGCTGTCAGATTCTGCACCAGATTGTAGAACTGGAAGACGAATCCTATATCATACCTGCGGTATTTTGTCAGTTCTCTCAGACTCATCCCGCTGATCTCTCTGCCGTCCAGTATGACCCTTCCGCTCGTCAGGGTATCCATACCGCCGAGGATATTGAGCAATGTGGTTTTGCCCGCGCCGGACTCGCCGACGACGACAGCCAGTTCGCCTTTTTCCACGCTGAAAGAAGCATCCGCGAGTGCTTCAATGTCGACCTCGCCGACATGATAGACCTTGCGGACGTTCTCGAATAATACATAGGCCTGCTCCCTGTGCTCAGGTACCGTCTCATTTCTTCCGGCAGCCATATTCTTGATCATCTCTATTTCTGAATTCCTGTCCATTGTTCCCGCTTAAATGAATATGTTGATACAGCCTATTACAAGCCCGATCAGAGCTCCGAGGCTGACGATCATATTCAGTTCCTCCTTCATCACCTGCATCACGCCTTTCTCGAGTTCCTCGACCGACATCGAATTGATCTTGTCCTCAACGACAGATGCCACATCGATCCTCTTCAGAGCTGAATTGACCGCATTCACTACGGACTCCCTGTACGCGGCCGTGATCTTCTTCCTGACGAATTCCGGGTCATAACCGGCCTGCTCGAGTACATGCAGCGGTGTCCTGTCACCCAGATCATGTATCCTGCTCACTGTGATCTCACTGACCATTTCCGGTCCGCGGGTGTCGATAAAATCTACCATTGTGTAGCTGACCCTGCTCATGATCGTATCTATGAGCTGGTCAGTGACAAGTACCCGGAGAAGAGTGGATTTCTGAGCGTGTTCTTTGATGACTCTGGTTCCTTCTGCCCTGACAGTTCCCGGGATATCCATCCTGTGGATGGCATCAATGATCTTGGTCTCCAGAAGGCTGATAAAACTCTCCTCCAGCTTGTCGTATTTCTCCGCGCTGCCGGTGAGTATAGCTCCCGTATCGCGGATATCCGCATCGAGTATGCTCATGACCTTGTCGATCAGAGGCTTTTCCACCTCCTCAGTCAGCATCCGGCTCGAGATGTCTTCCCGCGTGAACAGATCGTTCTGAACTATCTTGCCCGCCGCCTTAGCCAGCCGCGCTTTTCCCTTGGGAATAGCGCCCGGTGTAAACGGCACGCGGTGTCCGAATATCCGCTTCTCCTCATGCGGGAAGAAAAGCATCTTGACCGCGATGAGATTGGTGAAATAGCCTATTACCGCTCCGATCAGCGGCGGCAGTAAATAATGTGTCAAAATTTCTGTGTTCATATACATCTGCCCCTGAAAAAAAGTTTCTGTGAGGACTGTCCCCTGTTATACCCTGTTACATTTTTTCTCTTATTTCTGCTGCGTTCAGTCTTATGGTATCGCGGTGGGTCCCGGCTTTGCCGACGGAGTGCGATGCGATACGGCTGAGATCCTTATTGGCTCCTATGACCCAGAGAATATCTCCCTCTTCTATCAGCATGTTGGCATCCGGCATCATCGTGGCGTAACCGCCTCTCTCCAGACCGAGTATCATGCATCTTGTTCTGGCATTGATGCCGCTCTTCTTGATCGGCTTGCCCACAAAGGACTCCGTTCCTCTGACAGTGATCGCCGCACACGCAAGAGCGTGCTCCTCATCCGGATAAGTTCCGTCCAGGAAATCTTTAAGAGTCCTGATCTCGATCTTTTCACTGGTTTCCAGAGTTTTGGAGAAGGTCTCAAGTGACTGCCTGTCTCCTATAACATAAACTTTGTCACCGGTCTGCAGCGTCGTCCTTGCCGGCGGCATGGTCATGTTCTTATCCCTGCGTTTCACTTTGACAACATATACGGAATCATTTCTGCCCCAGGCGAGATCCATTATGGACCTGCCCGCATAAGGCGCTCCCGCAGGAACGTTCCAGCTGAAAATACTGTAGTCTTCCTCCAGCCAGTGCTTCGCATTCCGGCTGCCGCCCCTCTCTTCCATCGTTTTCTGGTTAAGATTGGACAGAAATCTGGTCTCAAGCTGCAGGTAATACGTTGATATAAAATCTGATCTGGTTATCAGGAAGATCGCAAGCGGGATAGCTATCAGTATCAGACCTTTCCTGTCGAACAGATCTATCAGCGGGATCGCGGCAATGACCATCATCAGACCGAATTTAACCATGATCATGACTATCAGCGGCGGCCGGTTGGCAAGTCTCTCCATCCACAGCTTCGTGAATGCCACCCCACGTATCCCGAGAAACGGGCGGGCAAAGATTATCATGACCGCGTAGATCACCAGCATCGCGATGATCCGCGAAGCATCAGGTCCCGCGACCTGCCTGAGCGCCGGCTCAAGCAGCCGGCATCCTGCAAGCGCGGTGACCAGCATGATACTTCCGTAAACACCGATCTTGATAAAATAGTTTTTGAGTATGATCTTCCACTCTGATGTATGCTCTTCTGTATCCTGGTCATCTGAGGTAAAGCTTTCGATCCTGCGCCTGAGTTTATCAGGGATGACCCTGTAAACTGCTTCAACGATGCGGTCAGACTGCTTGATCATGACCGGAGTGAATATGATTGTCAGGATCGATGATGCCACGATCACAGGATACAGATAGCTGTCCATGACGCCAAGCGAGATACCAAGGCCCGCTATGATGAATGAAAATTCACCGATAGGCGCGAGAGCCGCGCCTCCTCTCACAGCGGTATCGATATCCTGACCTGACAGGATCATTCCGATCGTGGCAAAGATGAGTTTAGCTACTACTGCTATGACCGCTATTGGGATGATGGAAGTCCATCTGTCAGCTATGATCGCGGGATCAACCATCATTCCTACGGAGAGGAAGAAGATCGCGCCGAACATGTCCTTGATACCTGCTGTAACGCGTTCGACATTGTGTACGTACTTGGTGCCCGCGAAGAAAGAACCTGCAAGGAATGCTCCGAGTTCCATCGAGAAGCCCAGTCTCTTGGCAAGAAGAGCCATCAGGAAGCAGAATCCCAGACTCAGCAGAGTCAGCATCTCATCACTCATATACTCCATGGCGCGGTTCAGAAATGTCGGCACAAAGAAGATACCGAGGATGAGCCATATGACCAGATAGCACAGCATCAGAGCGAGGTGGCCTGCGATAGCGGCCGTGCTTCCGCCCTGACTCACTGCCATGGTCGTAAGGATCACCATCATGAAGACCGAGATAACATCCTCCATTACAAGAGAGCCCATGACAAGACCGGCAAACTTTTTATCCGAAAGTCCCATTTCTTCCAGACATTTCTGGATCACAACGGTCGAACTGATGGAAAGCATAACTCCCAGGAATACGGAGTTCATGACTGACATTCCGAGCAGCAGACCGAATCCATAGCCCACGAACAGCACACCTGACATTTTGACCAGAGCCGAAACTATAGCTGTGCTGCCGATATCCGCGATTTTATTAAAGTCAAATTCAAGACCAATATGGAACAGAATTATGACAACGCCGATCTCACTCCAGGTCTCTATGGAGGCTTCACTTCCTATGTCCAGAAACATCGGAAAGTTCGGCCCGATAAGGAAACCCGCGAGAATATAGCCCAGGATAGTAGGGATCCTGAGTCTTTTGAACAATATCGTGACCACGGCGGCCGTGGTAAGCATGATCGCGAGATCTATTATCAGCTGAGGTACTTCCATATCTTTCCTTTTGACGTATCAGTACTTCATACCGGTACGGATTTGTTTCCATCCCGGCATGAACCTGTCCATAAGAGCATAAAAGTCTTTCCCATGTCCGGGCACGATGGTATGCACGAGTTCATGCAGTATGACATAGTCGAGTTCGGTATCTGACCGTGTCGCCAGCATCAGGCTGAAATTAAGGTGATGCGTCCTTGTATTGCAGCTTCCCCACCTCGTATGCATGTCCCGGACAGTCCAGCCATTGGCCCTGAGTCCTGTCCGCCGCTCGATCTCCGGAAGTCTTGCAGCTATCCTCCTCTTAAGCGCTGCTCTGCGGGCTTCCTTTTCAGCGGCATTTGCAGGCTCAGGATGAGCTGCCGCTCTGCTGCGTACTCTCGAGACGCAGTTGTCTATCCACCCGCGTTTTGACCGCACAAAAGCGATAATCTCCCTGTCGGAGACAATGTACGGCGCGCTTACGGTGACTCTTCCATCCGGCTCACGGACACGCATATTCATTCTCTTGATACGCTTGCGGGTGACTTCGACCGCAAGTCCGTCAATATATATCGTTTTGGTCATACATAGTTATTTTATCAAAAAATGACCATCAATAAAACAGACGGCGGAGTTCTCCGCCGTCTGTATACTGCTATTTGCGATCCGATGCAGAATGGCTGTAACTATTTCCAGCAGTCTACCTTATCAGAAGACAGTCCGATGTCAGCAGCCTTGAAGTGAGGTGCCTTGCCTTCTTTCTTCTGCCTTGTGTAATCGTCAAGCGCCTTGACGGCAACGCCGCCAAGGATAGCGATGGTAGGGATGTTGCATACTACCATGAGACCCTGGAACATATCAGCTGTATCCCATACGAGACCGGCGCTTGAGATAGCTCCGAGGAATACGAGGACGATTGCGATGATTCTGAAGATCGTAACCTCTGTCTTAGTCATGTCTCTCCTGAGGATGAACGCGAAGCAGCCCTCGCAGTATGAATAGTTACCGATCAGGGTGGTAAACGCGAACAGTGTCATCGAAACTGCAATGAATACCGGGCCGAAGCCGCCGAGTGATGTGTGCAGGCATGTCTGTACATAGCCGGCCGCATTAGCTCCGCCGTCCTCGAGTACGAAATCAGCAGGGCTGACTGACATTGTGGACAGGCACATGAAAGCTGTTGCAGAGCAGATCAGCAGTGTATCGATGAATACGGACAGTGTCTGAACGAGACCCTGCTTGACCGGGTGAACTACATCAGCCTTAGCTGCGGCGTTCGGAGCAGAACCCATACCAGCTTCGTTGGAGTAGAGGCCTCTCTTGAGTCCCCACATGATAACAGAACCGGTGAATCCTCCGAATATTGCCTGGAAATCGAATGCTGTGCTGAAGATCAGTCCGAACATAGCTCCGAAGTTCTTTGCGTTGAGCACAAGAACGATGAGAGAAATGGCAACGTAGAGAACACCCATTACCGGTACGAGGAATCCGGTTACGTCTGTCAGTTTCTTGGCGCCTCCGAGGATCGTAGCGGCAAAGAAAACAGCAAGGATGACACCGATAACCATCGGAGTCGATTTTTCGTTATAGAAGCTGAAAGTCGCAAATGTCGACTGCAGATTGTATGCAGCAAGCATGTTGTAACCTACAGCGTATGTGAAGATGATCAGTACTGAGAAAATCACGCCGAGCCATCTCTGGCCGAGAGCGTTCTGCATGTAGTACGAAGGACCTCCGTAATATGTACCGTCATCTGCTTTCTTCTTGTAGATCTGTGCCAGTGTCGACTCGATGAACGCATTGGCGCCACCGAAGATGGCCGTGATCCACATCCAGAAGATGGCTCCCGGACCACCGAGTATGATAGCTGTACATACACCGATGATGTTTCCGGTACCTACACGGGAAGCTGTCGAAACCATCAGGGCTCCGAACGATGAGATGCCCTTTTCATCAGCAGGTTTCTCGCTGACTACTTTGAACATTTCCGTGAACATACGAATCTGTACGCCCTTGGTCCTGATCGTGAAGTAGATACCTACCGCAATCAGAAACAGTGGTACGATATAAGGCTGATACAGAATATTGTTCATAAAACCAACAAATGAACTCATAATTAATCTCCTTACATTTTCCTGAATAATACCTTTTCGGACTCGCAAAGTACCTTTTTTCCGGTACGCAAAAAGCCCCATTCGTGCAAATATTTTAGCAAATCAGGGGCTGTTTTGTCTATATTTCCAAAAGAATATGTATAATTGTATACATTTATTAATAATTATTCGTACATCTCTATGTGATGACTTTATCCTGCAAACAGCGGCGTTGAAAGATATCTGTCGCCGGAGTCAGGCAGGATGACTACGATATTCTTGCCTGCGTTCTCCGGTCTCGCTGCCAGTATCCCGGCTGCCTTGAGTGCTGAACCTGATGATATGCCGACCAGTATACCTTCAGCTCCGGCGAATCTCTTTCCTTCTGCAAAAGCATCATCGTTTTCGATTGCTATGACCTCGTCGTACACCGATGTATCGAGAGTCTCAGGAACGAAACCGGCTCCTATGCCCTGGATCTTGTGAGGACCTGCCTTGCCTCCGGAAAGCACAGGGCTGCCTGCCGGCTCAACTGCCACAACTTTGATTTCCGGATTCTGTTCCTTGAGATACTTGCCTGTTCCCGTCAGAGTACCGCCTGTCCCGACTGCTGAGACCAGGATGTCCACTTTGCCGCCGGTCTGTTCCCAGATCTCAGGACCTGTCGTTTTGTAATGCGCGTCAGGATTGGCAGGATTGACGAACTGGCCGAGAATCACCGCTCCCTCGATCTCGCCTTTCAATTCCTCCGCTTTGGCTATTGCGCCTGCCATACCTTTTGCGCCTTCAGTCAAAACGATCTCCGCTCCATATGCCGACAGCATCGTTCTGCGCTCAACACTCATGGTATCCGGCATTGTCAGGATCGCTCTGTATCCTCTCGCCGTCGCGACCGCGGCCAGACCAATGCCTGTGTTGCCGCTGGTAGGCTCGATAATAGTGGCCCCTTTCCTGATTACCCCCTTTTCCTCTGCATCCTCGATCATGCTAAGCGCCACTCTGTCCTTGACCGATCCGGCCGGGTTCAGGTATTCCAGCTTGGCCAGTATATTTGCTCCTTTGATGCCTGCCTCTTCACTGTATCTGTTGAGTTTCAGTACCGGTGTACCGCCTATAAGTTCTGTCATGCTCTGTCTGATATCTGCCATTTTTATACCCTCCATAGTATTTATATCTGATCTGATTATGTGCTGCTTTGCAGGTGTCCTTTTTCTCTAATGAAAGAGACACCCTCATCAGGTGCCTCTCGTTAGTGTAATAAGTAATTAAGGGAGATTCTCATGATTTCAGGATGTCTGCACTTAAAGCTGTTCCCTGAAAAAACAGCTGATTCCGGCGGAGAAGCACCTGATACGCCGTACACGAACAGACATCCGGGGTACACCCCATCATGCAGCAACAACAGATGTCCATTCTGTACATTTTACGCATCTACTTCTCCTTCAGTCTCTAATTCCTATCTCTTTAGTAGGAAATATACACCCGGAATATAGTCTTGTCAACACCTATTTTTTAATAATTGAAATCCCCGCTTTTGCCGCCGCTCTTGCTGACCAGATGGATATCGCCGATCATCATCCGCTTGTCAATGGCTTTGCACATATCGTAGATCGTGAGCAGCGTGACAGATACTCCCGTCAGGGCTTCCATTTCGACTCCGGTCTTCCCCTCAGTGACTGCTGTGCAGTATGCGGTGATAGCACAGTTCTCTTCATCGGTATCAAAAGAAACCTTGGCATTGGTCAGGTTCAGCGGGTGGCACATAGGTATAAGATCAGAGGTGCGCTTGGTGCCCATGATCCCGGCTACCTGAGCGACTGTATACACATCGCCCTTTTTAATTTTTTTGCCCAGCACTGCGTCCATCACCTCACGGCTGACACGGATCGTTCCCTGCGCTGTCGCTTCCCTCCTGGTGATGCCCTTGTCCGAGACATCTACCATGTAAGCATTTCCCTTTTCATCAAAATGTGTAAAATCCGCCATATATTGTTCCTCTTATCAAAAAACCCGGCGCAATGCCGGGTGTCGTCCTCAGGATCTGCGCATTTATTATTATACTTATATCCCGACCATTACGGAAGTAGCTTTGACAACAGCAGTAGCTTCAGCGCCGGGTTCCAGACCAAGCTCTCTGATTGCTCCCATAGAGATCGTAGCTGTCATTGTGTTTCCGCCGAGGACATCGAGCTTTACGATACCATTGACCGCACCTTCCTCAACAGATATTACTTTGCCCGGGAACTGGTTGCGGGCACTCAGCATGAGTTTTCCTTTTCCGACCATGACCTCGGTTGCCTTTATAACAGCAACCGCGGCTGTTCCCGGCCTGATACCGAGATTCTCTATCGACCCCATCGAAATAGTTGCGGTTACAGGTGTTCCGTTTACATCGATCGTTACTATACCGTTTACAGCTCCCCGCTCAACCTTTGTTACAGTCCCTTCCAGCTGATTTCTTGCACTTAAAGCATATTTCATCTTCTATTCTCCCTTATTTCAATAAAAGTATATTATCCTCGCTTAGTTTCAGATAATCAGGATGACCGCGCGTCTCTACTTCCTTCTGCTCCTCACCCTGTAAGAACCAGCAGAGAAGGTTATCGTCAGCGCTTGTCTTTATCACAGACTTTCCGTTGTCTGCAGTATCTGAATTCCCGGATTTTGTTTCAGGTATGACATAGTAGTTCTTTTCAAACGGCAGATCATCCGTCCTCGCGAGTTCAAACCGGATGCAGTTATCCTGCCGCTCTCCCCACACAGGCTCGAAATGATGCGCTCTGTATCCGACATGACCGGTTTCCGGAGGTATATTCCTGTCTAGTCTGAGGGCTATTCCCCACTCGGTTGCTTCAATGGTGTGCGCGTCCAGCACCTTGGCTTCAGAGATGTTCTTGCATCCGGTCAGTCTGGCTGTTTCAACCGTGCCGGGATCCCTGAAGACATCCTTTGTCTCTCCGTGCCTGAGTATGTTTCCGCTGCTGACCACAAACAGTTCCTCGCTGAATCTGTACAGTTCATCGCGGCTGTGTGACACCATAACTACCTGCCCGGAATAATCTTCGAGCATCTCAAGCATTTCGACCTGCATGCGGTCTCTGAGGTAGCCGTCAAGAGCGGAAAAAGGCTCGTCAAGCAATATCAGTTCCGGCTCTGTCACCATGATCCTGGCAAGAGCAACTCTCTGCTGCTGTCCGCCTGACAACTCACCCGGCAGCCTGCCCTCATATTCATCCATCCGGAATCTCCGGAGCATCTCAAGAGCCTTTTCTCTGTTTTCTGCGGTGTGGCCCTTCAGTCCTGCCATAACATTTTTCAGGACGCTCATCGTCGGAAACAACGCGTAATTCTGGAACATATATCCGACGTTCCGCTTCTGCGGCTTCAGGTTGATCCCGATCTCCGAATCATACAGCACCCGGCCGTTGACCTCAATATGCCCGCGGTCGACCTCCTCGATTCCTGCTATGCTGCGGAGAGTCATACTCTTACCGCTTCCGGACGCACCAAGTATGCCGACTCTGCGGGCATCGCTGGCGATGTTCACATTCAGATCAAAATCCCCTATTTTTCTGTGGATCTCCGCAGATAACCTCATTGCATACTACCACTTTCTAACATTTTTCATGTGCCTGCCTGTGATCATATTGATAAGGAAAACCGCCAGGAACGCGATCAGCATAACGATCACGACCCAGAATCCCGCAGTGGCATAGTCTCCGTCCTGTATGACCATCGCTATCCGCTGCGAGACCGTTCCGGTTTTCCCCGGAATGTTGCCTGCAAGCATCGAGGTCGCGCCGTATTCTCCCATTGCACGGGCAAAAGTCAATATTGTGCCGCTTGCGATCCCGGGACCGGCAGTCGGGACTACGATCCTCCAGAATATTGCCAGCTCTGACATTCCCAGAGTCCTTCCCGCATAGACAAGATTGGCATCAATCTGCTCAAAAGCAGCTCTGGCATTCCTGTACATCAGCGGAAACGCTATGACGGTTGCTGCTATTATACACCCGAGCCACGTATGGACCACCTGAATATCAAATGTATCATTGAGAAATATTCCGAAAGCCCGTCGTCTGCTGAAGATCAGGAGCAGGAAAAAGCCGGCTACCGTCGGAGGCAGCACCATCGGAAGAGTCAGGATCCCATCAAGGATAGACTTGGTTCTGTAATTCTTCTTAATGACTTTCCGCGCGGCCCACAAGCCCAGAAAAAACGATATTACCGTCGCTACCACTCCCGTCTTGAGCGATATCCACAGCGGGCTCCAGTCGAGTTTACCGGCCAGTTCAATAAAATCCATATAAAACTCCTGCTTGTTCTATAAAAACTCCTGATTATTCTACGTCTGTATCGAATCCGTATTTCTGGTACAGAGCCTTCGCGTCATCGTTGGTGATGTAAGCGATGAAATCTGCCGCTGCAGCTGTCTCCGCGTCATCCGCATCCTGATTCACGATCTGAGCGACCGGGTAAATGATATTGCCCGTTACATCATAGCCTACAGTCTCAAGGATCTTGACACTGTCTTCATGGCCGATCGTATCGGAGAGATATGTCGTTCCCACTTCGCAGGAAGCTTCTTCCACTGCTGCCAGCACCTTGCTTACATTGCCCTGCTCACTGATCTCAACTCCGCCGAGCTGATCGGATACTACCTGAGTCGTGATCGCAGCCGGATCCTCGACTTCAGCAAGAAGGCCGAGATTGATCATAGCCTGCCTTGTATACTTTCCGACCGGCACACTGCCATCGGCAAGAGCGATGCTCTTAGCTTTAGCTATGTCTGCAAGGCCGGTTACAGCAGTCTCACTGTCAGGCTGTGTAATGACTACCAGCTGATTGTTGACTACATTTGTCCTTGTTCCTTCTGTTACCATTCCGGCACCTTCGAGTTCATCCATCTGCTTCTGCGCCGCGCTGAAGAAAATATCACAAGGAGCTCCCTCCTGGATCTGTGTCAGCAGCGCGCCCGAACTGTCAGCGTTGATCACGATATCCACGCCCGGATTAGCTTCTTCATATGAAGCCTCGAATTCTGCCATTACATTACTGAGTGATGCTGCCGCAAACACATTTACAGTAGTTGTCTCAGCCGGTTCAGCGGCCTCTTCGCCGTCTCCGCTTCCTCCGCATGCGGTCATTGCAAATACCATTGCAATCATGACTGCGATTGCCAGTAACTTCTTTTTCATAATTTGCCTCCTCAATAACTAATTGTAAAAAGATATAACATGTATGTCGATTGCTTTTTAAAAAGTAATCGGTCTGTATAATAAATGTCCTCTTTTGATCACCCAGAGGACTTTTACTATCACCCGGATATGATTCCGGCCTGAGCTCAGGCTTCTATCCTCCTATCTGCGACATGAGCCGCTGCTCAGTGCATCCTGATGCTGCTGACTCCTTACTGTTGAAACAATGGGATTCAGGTTTGCTGAGTATTGCTTCGCGGAGAGCTTCGCGCAGTTCATCATCCGTGCCTTTCAGAACCGGCCGGAGATCAGTTTCCGTATCATAACACAGGCAAGGTCTGATCTTCCCCTGAGAGGTCAGACGGATCCTGTTGCATGATGAACAGAAAACACCATGGATCGCGCTGATAAGTCCGATCCCTCCATTGATACCTGCCCGGCGGTAATATACGGCCGGGCCATTGCCGTGGATCGACGCATCAGGTTCAAGATCCGGCCATCTCTCCATCAGCCTCTTCAGAACAACCGTGTTGGAGATCCCCGCTTCAGGATCACCGATGCCCACAGGCATCAGTTCAATAAATCTGACATCTATCCCTTTGTCAAAAGCCAGCTTTGCAAGACCGAAAATCTCGTCCTCATTGAAACCCTTCTGAAGCACGCAGTTGACCTTGGTCCTGATCCCGGACGCAGCTGCCAGGTCTACAGCCTGCAGAGTCCGCTCCAGATTGCCTCTTCCGGTTATATATCTGTATCTGTCCGGATCCAGAGTATCCAGACTGATATTGATACCATCGATCCCTATCTCCCTGAGTTCGTCGATATACTTGTACAGTTCCTGTCCGTTGGTGGTGACCGTTACCTCGTCGATCCCCCTGATGGCTTTTATGCTGCGCATCAGATCAGTGCATCCGAGGCGTACGAAAGGTTCACCGCCTGTGATCTTGATCTTCCGGATCCCCAGTTCAGCTGCCGCCCTGCATACGCGTTCGATTTCCTCATATGTCAGGATACTGCTCATCGGAACCTTTTTGATGCCGTCCGGCATGCAGTATCTGCACCTCAGATTACAGCGGTCGGTGATCGAGACGCGCATATATTCAATTTCTCTTCCGAAACCGTCCTTCATTCCTGTCCAGTTATACAGTCTCCATCAAAACATCGATCTCGCCGCCGCACACCATGCCATCATCCTCCGCGGAAACAGCCAGTCCGAGATGTCTGACCTCCGGAGCTGTTATCCCTTCGTTAAGCAGATATTGTGCATGTTCTATGACTTCAGCCTCTGCTGATCCTCCGCCTATCGTCTCGATGATAGATCCGTCTTTTCTGACAAGCATCTTGGAACCCGCCGCTCTAGGTGCAGATCCTCTCCTTGATACGATCGTGGCCAGGATCATCGGTTCCCTTTCATCATCCATAATGGCTTTGAGAAGTTCCCGGGAATAGCCGAAGTTCCTTCTGCTGCGGTTTTTGATCTGGATGATTTCCGCAACGATAGCGACGGCTATCTCTTCAGGCGTTTCAGCGCCTATTGACAGACCGATAGGAGTATAGATGCTGTTGATCAGCTCATCGGATAATCCTTCCTCCTGCAGTGACCTTCTTACGAATTCAGCGTGGCGTTTGCTGCCTATCATGCCAACATAAGCGTGTTTCTTTCTTAATGCTTCCGCTACACAGTCCTTGTCATATCTGTGTCCCCTGGTAACGATAATGAAGAATGTATCATCATTGCCTTCTATCTCTGCCATTCCCTCGGCAAAACTTTTGCATATCACCTTGTTCGCCCCTTGCCTGCGGGCGTTTTCACAGAATTCCTCTCTGTCGTCTATGACGGTAACGTTCATTCCCATCATGCGTGTGATAGTGATGATTGGCAAGGACAGATGCCCGGCTCCGCAGATGACAGCGTGTTTTTCATTGCCCAGAAGTTCGGTGAAAACATCCTGTCCGTCTATGTTCACTATGCCGTTTCCGAGAGACTCTGCTGTTTCCTTCCCGTGAGTCTTCAGAAATCCATTATCGTCACTGCACCAGCATATATCTCCGTCAGAAAACAGCGCTTTTTCACCGATAGCTTTGCCGCTGATCACTGTAGCAGTATACAGCTCTGCATTGCTGTTGGCTTCATTGATCGCCTCGAAGATATCGGCCGCCTGTCTTTCATGTACCGCCAGCATTTTTAGTGACCTCCTTTGCCGAAACCGCAGTCAGGGAAAGTGCATGTGTCACAGTTCAGGCAGAATCCACCCTCTCCCAGACAGTCAAAATCTTCTTTCGTCAGGATCTCACCGGCCATGATCCTCGGCAGAACGATATCAAATATCGTTCTTCTGGCATACATTACGCACCCCGGAAGGCCCATTACCGGGATATTGTTTTCCCCGCAGTAAGCCAGCAGGAACATCGCTCCGGGCAGGACCGGGGCACCGTATGTCACTACGCTGCCGGCAATATTTCTTATCGCGAGAGGTGTCTTATCATCAGGATCCACACTCATGCCTCCGGTGCAGAGAATCATGTCGCAGCCCTCATCCAGAAGTTCTCTGATGCACTTCTCTATATTCTCGTTTTCATCGTTGGTGATCTTATGGGCGATGACTTCAGCTCCGAAATACTCGACCTTAGCCTTCACGACAGGAGTAAACGTGTCTTCTATCCGCCCATAGAAAACCTCATTGCCTGTAGTAACGATGCCAACCCTGTGAGGCTCGTAAGGTATTACCTTCATGATTGGCTCATCGCCGGCCAGAGCGCGTACCTGTTCCATCTTATCTTTCTCAATTACAAGAGGAATGATCCTCGTCCCGGCGAGTTTATCACCCTTTTTCACCTGAAAATCCCCGTGTCTTGACGCAATCATCATCTGACCGAATGCATTGACAGCCCTGAGCCTTGCTCTGTCGATCTTAAACACTCCGTCACATTCCGCCCTGAGTTCTATTTTGCCTTCCTTGACTTCGCCGCGACTCATGTTTTCACCTTTGCATATCGCGCAGAGCACCTCGGCGGCCTCATTCTCGTGCATCATAGTCTCGTCATTTTCCCACACATAGATATGATCCTTACCGATGGAAAGCAGCACCGGTATATCCTCCTCACTTATAATGTGTCCCTTTCTGAATCTGGCGTCCTTAGTGACTCCTTTTATGATCTGTGTGATGTCATGGCACAGCACCTGCCCCACAGCATCTTCCGTCTTCATCAGTTTCATCGTATTTCCTTTCGGTTTATTCTTCTGCATCAACAGTCAGGTGATGCTTATACATAAGCTCGCGGAATCTCTCTTCCGCCAGTTCTTCGATTTCTGTTCTCAGCTCATCATATACCGCCAGCAGATCACGTCCCTTGTCCGTAACAAATGCCGCTCCGCCGTTCTGTCCGCCTGTCTGTCTCTCAACTATCGTATATCCGAATTTCTCCTCGCATTTCTTCAGGATCGTCCAGCCCTTGCTGTATGAAAAGCCGCATTTCTCACATGCTTCTCTCACATTGCCGCACCGGTCGATCTCCCTGAGAAGTTCAACGGAGCCAGGTCCGAAAAACGGTGTCGTAGTGGCAAAAGAAAGCTTGATCAGCGGATGCAGCAGGCGGTCATTGTGCAGATCCATCAGCTTCTGATACGCTTCTCTTGTCTCTGCGCCAATGACAGCTCCGGCATCATCTACGATAGCTCTCGCCGTGCTTCCCGGCGGAAGGGATTCATACGCGCCCTTCATACCGCGTTCTCCGTCATAAGCGAGGATATCCGGCAGGACTCCGCAGTCAATCAGGATCGGATGTCCGCCCCTGCCTCCGAAACTCGGTATGATGACCCTGACATCCGGGTTTTCTTCCATCGTGCGCATCTCATCTGTAACGGTCTGATCTGTGAAAAACGGCACATCCACAGGAGTGAAGAATACGCGGTCGCATCTTTCTCTGATACGCTCAAGTCCCATCTTTGCCGAGTCCAGCATCTGTGAATATTCATAATCCGCATTCCTGATGAATTCCACGTTGAATTTTCTGAGAGATTTCTCCAGCTGCTCAGCGTTGTATCCGGTGACCATTACGATATCATGGACTCCTGCCCGCAGAAAGTTAACGATCACCCTCTCCGCGATGCCCAGATCTCCGATATTCATGAGTTTCTTGTACTGTCTGAGTCTGGCAGTCGGTCTGTCAGCAGTGATCACAGCTCCGTATCTCATACCATATCTCCATGAATCGTCTGCCGATTGTTTTTTATTTACAAATCGGTGTGCCGAACAAAACGGTTCTTTCGAACCGTCCAGTTAGTTCACCTGATTATTGTATACCCCTCTGTCCTGCGGCGCAAGTTCTATCTCACGATCAACATCAGCTGGCCTCCCGCAAATGCCAGCGGGTTGGACTGCACAAAGAACACCGTGCCTTCCTCAGGCGCTGAGATCTCCGCCCTGACCGAAGCATCGCCGGTGTCTGTTATCACAGCGATCAGCTGCCCGGCACGCACATACTCTCCCACATTGACTTTGCAGTCAAAAAAACCTGCCATATCTGACTTTATTACGATCAGATCTTCACCGGTCACAACACGCGAAATATATCCTCTGTGATATTTGAAATCCGCCATCCCGTGATGGTCCATGAAATTCAGTATTGCATTGACTACCATGTCCGACGCGGCGGTGTCGATGTTCTTGTCATCGCCGCCATAGATCGAAAAGGCTTTGGTGTTCCATACCTGCCAGTTGTAGTGAAGCGTAGTCGTATCGTAATGACTCGGACGGCGGAGCCTTACGTAGCCCAGACCGAAGTCCGTTGCTTCATCGGTATAATCTCTTCCTGTATCCTGTATCGAGACATGAGGAATAAATGATCCGGAAATATAGTGACTCGTAAGATGAATACCATACTCGAATCCCTCAAGTTTCCAGAATAACGCCGCGGCCACTCTCTGCGTCGTCTCGCCTTTGTCATATCCCGGGAACATGCGGTTAACATCAGTGTTATCCGATGGCCAGAACCGTTTCTCTGCATTGATCGAATACGGATTGGCCGCGGGTATGACGAGTATGCCTTTTCCTTCTGTCAGCCGGCCTTCCGACTCCAGTATACTGAGCTTTCTGACCAGCTGTGATGCCTCGTATATCTGGGTAAACTCATTTCCTCTCATGCCGCCGACGACTGCCAGAGTTTTTTCACAGTGATCAAGGTCTTCGCCCCCGAACAGATAGCCGTAGACTTTCATGCTGTCGCGGTACAGGGATTTCTTCTCGAAGAGCAGGATTTTCTTCATTACTCCGCACCTCCTCTGTATCTCTTGAGATCCAGACTGGATACCATCCTGATACCACGCGCTTCATAAGCGGCCCTCATCTCAGGATCTATGGCTTCAGCGCGGATCATGCGGCCTACGAGCGATCCCTCATCTACCATAGGGAAGTCTCTGAGCGTGAAGATCAGTCCGTCGCATGGCGCGACAACTTCACACAGGCACTCTCCCAGAAGCGGATCCGCTATGATACCGATGACCTGCCCTTTTCTTGCATACGAATTATGTTCCATGCGCTGAACGAAGATACCCGAAACCGCAGCATTCAGATACTCGACATCATCCTGCCGGCGTGAAATGAGAGGTTTGCGAGGCTCCTCGTATTCGCCGTCCCACAAACCCATATGATGCATCAGTGAAAAGATCCCGCTGACGAGCTGCTCTGCATAAGCCTGTGTCAGCCTCAGTCCGATGCCCATTTCAACAACGAGAGTCGGCGTTCCTGTCACATTGAGGGAGTGCGCCAGTGTCGCCTCAAGAACAGTCGATGCGCTGTGGATCCAGATCAGATCTGTGTTGAGCTGCTCTGCGAAAGGGGTCAGACTGTCCTCGAATGTCTCACTGATCCTGACCTGCGGTATCTCTGTCAGATAGAGATTGGATGCATGGATGTCTATGACCATATCCGAACCGCTCAGATCCCGGATGATGCCTGCTGCTGCCTGTTCCGCCATTGACCCGTTCTCACTGCCCGGAAATATTCTGTTCATGTCAAGATCAAAGCCCGGTATTCCCCGTTCGATCGAATCGATCCCCAGTGGATTGAGAGCCGGATAGATGTCTACGATGCCTTGCAGATGCTCCAGCCCATCCATTATTCTTCTGGACAGCAAATAGCAGACGTACTGACCCTCGAGCTCATCTCCGTGAGTACCCGTAACAATACTGAGCCTTTTGCAGCCGTCTTCCTGTGTGCGCCCTTCGGGCATGATGCGGTGTTTTTTTATTCTGAAGCTTTCCTCAACGGGAAAGTCAAGAGATACAACTGTTTCTATCATGATCGGTAATCAGTCCTCTATAATAATCAGTATTGTTTTCAGTCCCGGCGGGGACATACCGAGACCCCGACTTTCATAGTCTGGACCGCTCTCGGATTGCTGAATATCCCTCTGGATATCATGCAGTCTCCGTAGTCTCTGCCGTGTGAGATCTTGATGTAACTCTCATCGATCAGGAGCGCGTTGGTCGGGTCGATACCGTACCAGTATCCATTGCAGTTGGCCTCTGCCCATGCATGGCTCTCGCCTTCACCCTGCATCATCCCGACGGTATATCTTGCCGGTATGCCAGCCATTCTGAGCATAGCGATATACACATGGGCAAAATCCTGGCAGACTCCGGATCCCAGCTTCAGAGCTCTCTCAGCGGATGTCTCCGCATCGGTCGTTCCGGGTATATAGCTCAGACTGTCCCTCACGACTCCTGCATAATACAGGGCCTTGCCGTATGGATCATCCGGTGCTTCATGTGACTTGATCCCGTAAAGCTTCCGGACTTCAGGACCGGGTGCTGTAAACGCCGACTGAGCCCGCCAGCGGTGCAGACCCACGCTCTGCGGGTCTTCATATTCTTCATGAGGTGATGCCGATGTCTCCACCAGCCCCTCGATCAGGATGCTGAACCTCTCATGCGGCTCGAACGCAGCCCCATACAGCATGAGATTTCCCAGACCGTCCGTATCACGGAGGAGGCGCACATCCGGCCTGACCGTTATCGCAGGCTCTGATACATGCTGCCTCTCCGTATCACGGGGCAGGCACTTCAGCGAAAAGTACTGATCCCTGACCGGTTCGGAGAATTCCAGCTCCATTTTATAAGTATAGTCCAGCAGCATACGGCTGCCCTCCCTTGCTCACGGTTTCCGCGGATGCTTTACAAGAACGGAGGGATGATATCCCAGACCATCTTCCTGATCTCTTCGTAGTCAGCGTCCTCATCTTCTATCATAGCATTTGTATACAGCAGGGCCTTCCTGTTGAAAGGCAGCTCTGTTGTGTCAACACGGGACATCAGCCTGTTGATCTCCCTCACCAGGTCAGACCGCTCCGCGCCTCTTCTGAGAAGTATATCCAGTCTCTCGACATGCTTGCCTATCTTGATGGTATTGCGGACGCCCTGATCATCTACCTTGTCATCGATGCATCCCCAGAACGCGAATATGAGGTCCTCAACATTCTGGAGTTCCATGAGAGGTGCCTCGCTCTTCTTGCCCCTCTTCATCTCGGCGATCGCAAGATGCACATAGGCAAGAGCTTCAGACGTGATCTCATCTCTCATGATCATAGCGTTGTCATATACCCTGTACAGATTGCTTATGATCGAGAGCGGATGAGATGTGTCGAAAGCGATCCTCCAGGCAAAATCCATTGCCGACCCGAAGGTGTTCTCGATCCCCATGCGCTCGCATTCTGTTTTGAAATACTCAGCGTCCTGATCGATGAGCTTATCATAAGTTGTTTTATACATATTGATCGACTGATAGACTCTCTCTATGTATCTGCCCATCCAGTACAGGCTGTCCAGTTTTCCTAGCGTGACAGTACCCATGTGTCTTTGAAACCTCCTCCCTGCGATGAATTAACAATGAATGAGTCCGGATTGCGTGAGAAACGTGTCAGTCCGCTCTTCCATACCCTGACGGATTCTCCTGCCAGAACGTAGGCTCTGAGATCCGCTTTGCGGGCGACAGGTGTCACTCCGTCCTCATCAAGGATATCCAGATCAATGAAGTCTATCACTTCCTGCGCGATGAATCTCCTCGGCTCTGCCTTGATCGTCTCGATGAATTCCGCTTTCTTTTCTCTGGTTAACGAGCTTCCGAATACGACTCCGTATCCTCCGGCCTCCGCAACGTCCTTGATGACCAGATCGTCAAAATGCTCCAGAACATATTTCTTATCCTCTTCATAGTATGGCAGATAAGTCGGAGCATTGTTGGTCAGGCATTTCTCTCCGAGATAGTATTCTACCATCTTAGGCACAAAGTAATAGATACCCTTGTCATCAGCGACTCCGTTTCCCGGAGCGTTCAGAAGTGCGACATTGCCTTTGCGCATTGCCTGGAATATGCCCGGAACGCCGATCAGTGAATCCGGATTGAATGCCAGCGGATCGAGATACTCATCAGACGTTCTCCTGTAAACCGCGCCTACACGCTGTTTTCCTGCCGCGGACCTGAGGTAGACTTTGTCGTCCTCTACCATGAGATCTGTATTGTATACCAGAACGGAGCCCGTCTTCTCTGCCAGATAGGAATGCTCGAAGAATGCTGCGTTGAAACGGCCCGGCGTCAGGATCACATTGAGGCCTCCGGTATTCACATAATCCATCGTATCTCTCAGAAGTTTTGCGTAGTCCCTGTTGTCCTCAATAGGTGTGTTGGCAAAAGTGCTCGGGCTCGCCTGTCTGCACAGGTCACGCGCGATCAGGGGATAGGATGCCCCTGACGGTATGCGCAGATTGTCCTCAAGTATGTACCACTTGCCGTCCTTGCCCTGCACCAGATCGATTCCTGAAATATGCGAAGCGATACCTTTCGGTGTTTTCAGCCCCTCACATGCTGCCAGATATCCGGAAGAAGAGAAGATGAATTCCGGAGGAATGACTCCGTCCTTCACGATCTTCTTATCGCTGTATATATCCTGCAGGAACAGATTGAGAGCCGTAACACGCTGGATCAGTCCCTTTTCGATCTCTGTCCATTCCTCCCTGCTGATCACCCTCGGGATCGGGTCGAACGGAAAGAGCTGCTCCTTGAATACCCCATTTTTGTAAATGCCAAAGCGTACACCGTACCGTTCAAGCAGGTGATTGATCTCTTTGACATGCTTGTTGAGCTCCTGCATATGCTGTCCCCCTTTCACGTAATATGATTCGTTACATGATATGAATCAAGTTTATCATATATATTGTCCTGATTTCTTCCAATTATTTGTATATGATACGACGATTTCCGCAAAAAAAGCAGATCACAGAGACTGTCTCTGTGATCTGTTTTTTTATTGCAGGCTGTTACATTTTGACAAAATGGATCTCGTTGCCGTGAGCTTTGAGAAGCTTGACGACATCGCGGGTATTGACGAAGACTGTGGCAGTGTTATCACAAGGATGTATCCCCATGATCTTGTTCTCGTAGTCCTTGTCGATGAAGACGATGACATCTTTCTCCTCATTGTTGAGGATTCCGAAAGGTGTGACCGCGCCGCGGTAGAGTCCCATTTTTGCCATCAGGTCTTCTTCGGACGCGAATGTCAGCGGACGTGTATCGTGCTCTTTCCTGAATTCCTTGAGGTTGACTTTCTTATCCTCGAGGCAGGTGATCAGATAGTATTTTCTCTTCTTGTCATCTCTGATGAACAGGTTCTTCGCAACTTGCTCAGGATAAGGCATATCGCAGTCGAGCATCTCTTCGATAGTATATACAGGCTGGTGCTCGACGATATCATATTTGATCCTTTTGTCATCCAGTATCTTTGTAATGTCATCTTTCGTAAGTGGCATGATATTCTCCCTCTTTTTATTTCCTTCTGGAAAGCGTTCCGAAAAGATTGCGGCCGATCGCGGAGCCTATATTGCCTCCGATCGTCCTGCCCTTCTTGCCTAGGACCGCTTCACCGACAGTTTTGCCGATCTCTCTTCCGATGGTTCCTCCGGTCGATCTCATAACCTGACGGGTGCCGCTCTTTCCGAGGAAATTGTCTGCTATATCCCCAATCGAACGGCCGGATTCCTCAACCACCTCTTCCTCAGCAGCAGCTGCTCTTCCGGAGGACTTCTTCGCCGGTACTTCCGGTTCAGGCATTCTTGCCTTGAGGGCTTCGTGCTGCCTTGCCACGTCGGTCTCATAATCAAATATGATCTCTTCTTCCTGCACAGGCTGCTGTGTTCCTGCAGAAGGTGCAGGTGATGGCGCAGGCGTGTTGAAATCCGCGCTGTATGTGTATCCGCCGCCTGCCGGAGCAGGAGCGGCTGTTTTGCCTGTGATGACTTCATAGGCAGATACATTTTCAACCATGAACTCATACTTGCTGTTGAGTATCGACTGCCTGACCAGCTCCGCGCGTTCCTCGTCTCCGAGAGGTCCCATGCGGCTCTCCGGAGGCAGGATAAACGCATGCTCAGCCATAGAAGGAGCTCCCTTCTCATCCAGCACGGAAACTATTGCTTCACCCGTTCCGAGACTCAGCAGAAGTTCCTCGGTATCAAATGCAGGATTGACTCTGAATGAGTCAGCCGCGGCTTTTACTACTCTCTGCTCCGCAGGAGTATACGCATGGAGTCCATGCTCGATCTTGTTGCCGAGCTGCGACATGACACCATTCGGAATGTCTCCCGGACTCTGGGTAATGAAGAAGATCGAGACTCCCTTGGATCTGATCAGCTTGACGACCTGTTCTATCTTCTCAAGAAGGCTCTTGCTGGCATTTTTGAAAAGAAGATGCGCCTCGTCAAAGAAGAAGACCATCTTAGGCTTTTCCGGATCACCGACCTCAGGCAGTACCTCGAACAGCTCTGACAGCAGATACAGCATGAATGCTGAATACAGTCTGGGTTTGTTGATCAGTGTCTCGGCATCCAGAATGTTAATGATGCCGCGTCCGTCCGGCGCTGTCAGGAAAAAGTCCCTGATATCGATCGCCGGTTCACCGAAGAACTTATCGGCGCCCTCCGCCTCAAGCGCTACGATTGCCCGGATAATAGTAGACGCGGACTGCTGCGGGATGTTGCCGTAATCCATCTTGAAATCGCTTGAGTGATCCGCGGCATACTGCAGCATAGCCTTCATATCCTTGGTATCTGTCAGGATGAGTCCGAGGTCATCCGCGATCTTGAATATCACCTGCATCAGCTCTGTCTGGGTGTCGTTGAGATCGAGCACCTGTGAGAAGAGCTGCGGTCCCATCTCCGAAACGGTCGTGCGCAGAGGCGTGCCCTTCTCGCAATATATATCGAATATGGATACCGGATATCCTTCATATCTGAAAGTATCGCGGATCGCGAACCTGTCGATGCGATTCTGCATACCCTCGCTGTCATCACCCGGTACGGCAATTCCTGCCATATCGCCTTTTACATCGGACATAAATACAGGCACTCCGAGCTGAGAGAAACTCTCGGCCAGCACTTTGAGTGTCACTGACTTTCCGGTACCGGTAGCCCCGCCGATGAAACCGTGTCTGTTGGCTTTATCCGGACGCAGATACAGCTTCTCGCTTGAATCTGCCTCCCTGCCGTTTCTTGCAAAATATATAAGTCCGTTTTCTGTCATGAGTGCTCCTTTCGCGGCTTCCCGCCGCAGTGTATGCGGAGTGATCATTTGTTACTGGTTAAGTATACCACAGCTTCTGAATAAGATTGTACGCATATCACGCAACAGTGCTATAATATTCTCATTAATTATGGCGGCTATGCCGCAGATGAGGTTTTTAAATGGAACATACATATACATTGAACGTAAACGATAAGCTGAATGGTTTCACAGTAACAAGGATCAGGGATGTCGAAGAGTTCGAGGGCAAACTGATCGAGATGACACATGACAGGACCGGGGCAGGCCTTGTGTGGGCGCAGAGCAGTGAAGAGAACAAGCTGTTCTCAGTCGGATTCAGGACACTGCCTGAAGATAATACAGGGGTCTTCCACATTCTGGAGCACTCTGTGCTCTGCGGTTCTGACAAATTCCCCGTCAAGGAGCCTTTTGTCGAACTCATCAAGACTTCAATGAACACCTTCCTCAACGCCATGACATATTCGGATAAAACTCTGTATCCGGTGTCGAGCCGCATGGAGCAGGATTATCTCAATCTCATGGAGGTGTATCTTGATGCTGTATTCCGTCCGAGCATACTGACCAACCCGAATATTTTCTATCAGGAAGGCTGGCATATAGATCTGGGGATGAAGGCAGGATCAGATTCAGAACAGCCGGCACCGGTCTACAAAGGAGTTGTTTTCAATGAGATGAAGGGGGCGATGTCTGATGTGGACCAGCTGGCAGAGAGGACTCTCGTCAAGCTTCTCTTCCCTGATACATGCTACGGATATAATTCCGGCGGAGATCCGGACGCGATCCCGGATCTGACTTACGATGACTTTATCGCGAGATATAAGAAGTTCTATCATCCTTCCAATGCATATTTCTATCTGGACGGAGATATCCCGCTGGACAGGACTCTTGAAATGATAGATTCGTATCTCGCGGAATATGACAGACTCGATGATATCCCGCAGATAGAATTTCAGTCTCCGGTCAGGATGGACGAATCCTGCAGATATGAGGTGGGTGAAGAAGGCGGAAAGGCTATGGTGGTATGCGGCAGGATCGCGGGCACATGGGAGGACAGAGACAAGCTGCTCGCGCTCAGTGTGCTCATCGAGCAGCTTGCCGACTCGAACGAGTCGCCGCTCAAGAGAGCGGTCCTGTCTTCAGGACTTGCTGAGGATATGGAAATCTATGTCTCAGACGGTATCGCCCAGCCCTATCTGGTGCTTGTATTCAGAGGTGTCGATCCGTCAGCTCACGGCTCCGGAATACCGGCTGATGCAGCAAATGAAGATCGTGTCCGTATGGCAGCGGACAGGCTGCTTGAGATCGTCCGTGAAGTCGCGGGTAAGGTCCTTGAAGAAGGCATTCCGGCAAGGGATCTCGAAGCATCCGTCAACCAGCTCGATTTCAGATTCAGACAGTATCCTGAGCCCCAGGGTCTTTACCGGGCCAATGCTGTTCTGAATTCATGGCTTTACGGCGGAGATCCTGCTCTGTATCTTCAGAGCAATGCAGCCATTTCATCACTCCGGCAGAATATCGGGGACGGTATCATGAACACCCTTCTGCGGGAATATTTTCTTGATACCGCATCTCTCACCAGACTCATTCTGCTGCCTGACGCGTCTCTCGGAGAAGAGAACGCCGCGGCGGAAGCACGCCGTATCAGTGATATCATCAGCGCCATGACAGAGGAAGAACTGAAAGGGCTTGAAAACCTCAACGCCTCCCTTGCTGAATGGCAGAATACACCGGACAGTGAAGAGGCTCTTTCTGCAATCCCGCAGCTCAGCATTCAGGATATAAAGCGTGAACCTGAACTCATCGGTACCGATGTCAGCGAGTCCGACGGAGTCACCCTGCTGTATCATCCTGTTCCGACCAAAGGAATCGTCTATATCAACGCGTACTTCCCTATCGCGGATCTTCCGCTTGAAGATCTCCCTGCTGCCGCGCTCCTGACAGAGTTTTACAAGGATCTGCCGACCGCAGATCACAGTGTCACAGAGCTTCAGAACGAGATAAGGATGTATGTAGGGTCGATGTCCTTCGGACTGGACATCCTTGCGAAGGACGGTGAAAACGGATACTGTACTCCTTGTCTCAGAGGCCGGGCGGCTGTACTCAGGGAGAACCTCAGCCATGCCGAGGATCTTCTTGTGGAAATAATGACCCGGACGAGATTTGACGATATGTCTCTTATGAGAGAACTGATCACTCAGATCGATGAGGAAGGCAGGCGTTACGCCGTTTCCTCAGGCCACAGGCTCGCTATCTATGCCGCAAGATCACATTATTCTGCCCGCGATGCTGCCGCCGAAGCTGTAAACGGATATACTTTCATTCAGTACATGCACAAAATGAATGCGGATTTTGACAGCAGGATAGAAGGTTTCGTAAGCTTCGCCCGTGATCTGATCGCCCGCAGCATAGTCAGAAACAGCGCATATATCAGCGTCACATCTTCGGAGAATACAGATATGGCGCGTCTGATCTCGATGCTTCCGGAAGGACAGCGCAGGCAGGACAAAGCACCGTATACATCGCCTCTGCCTCTGCATCTCGGCATACAGGTACCGGCGTCTGTTTCCCATTCAGTGCTGGCATATGATCTGTCACAGATAGGAAGAACACCTCAGGGGAGCATTTCAGTAGCTGCTAATATTCTGTCTTTTGCCTACCTCTGGAACGAGATCAGAGTCAAGGGCGGATCCTACGGAGCATCCGTTAACGCCAGCCGGACCGGCAGCTATTTCTGTTACTCATACAGAGATCCGAGCCCGGCAAGGTCTCTCGGGATATACGGCGGTACCGCTGACTTCCTTGACACTTTTGCCGGTGCTGATGATGCGGGTCTCAGCGGATTCATCATTTCTACTATCGCGCAGACTGAACCTCTGGTGTCCCCTGCATCCAAAGGCAGATCGGCGGATGACTTCTGGTTCTCGGGATTCAGTGATGAGGACCGCATCCGGATCCGCAGAGAGATCCTTGAAACTACAGCCGCGGACCTTCTCAGCTGGAAAGAGGCATTCCACAGCCTCGCTCAGTCAGGCAGCACATGTGTCATCGGGCCAAGAGCCGCGCTTGATACCTGTACCGGACTCGAGACAGTCAGCATCTGATAAGCATCACGCCTGCAACAGAAGGCACTAAAAAAGGGGCTGTCGCACAAAAAAAGTGAGGCAGCCTCTTAACTTGCCCGCCTTACGGCGGGTTATTTTGATGCAACAAGGCTGAGAACCTTGCAAATACTTGGTTTTATCAAAAAACAAAGAGCTCCGCACCTGCTGGTAAACGGAGTTCAATGGTAAAATATTAGTATGCTAACCCCAAATATTTTACGGCAAAATTATACGCTGTTTTCGAGGCCGTATCAACTAAAACTTCCGCTCGAGATCGGACATACAATTCCGGATAACGACTGCGTGAGGCTCCTGGGTCAGTTTGTGGAGGAACTGGATCTTAGCGATCTGTATTCGACCTATTCCAGAGTAAAGGAAAATCAAGTGAGCCCTCGTCAGATGCTGAAGATAATGCTGTACGCCTACCATGAACACAACTACTCATCCAGAGGCATCGAAAAGGCCTGCAGGAGAGACATCAACTACATGTATCTGCTGGAGGGCAGGTCTGCGCCTGATCATGCAACTATTGCCAGATTCAGATCGATCCATTTCGGACAGGTGGCAGATAAGTATCTTGCAATGACTGCACGGTATCTGATGGATCTCGGTGAGATCAGCGGCAGAGAGATATTCATCGACGGCACCAAGATAGAGGCTAATGCCAACAAGTATACCTTCGTCTGGAAGAAATCAGTGACAAAGAATCAGGTGAAATTGCTGGAAAAGACCGCGCTGCTGGTGCAGGAATGCGTTGAGTCATACGGACTGAGAGAGATATGGCACGGTCAGGTCAAAGAGAAGCATCTCAGCAAAATTCTCCGGAAACTGTACAGGATAAAAGATGAAGAAAGCATAGAATTCGTGCACGGCAGCGGAGGCCGCAAGACACAGCTGCAGAAGCATATCGAGCTTCTTGAGGAATACAGTGCAAGACTAAAAGAATATTCCAGGAAACTTGAAGTCC
>JBGUJM010000078.1:0-2039 GCA_045113935.1 Anaerovoracaceae bacterium | reverse complement strand
CAATGAATACCATGCCGGTACTGTCATCTATCTGCTCAAGTATTCCCTCATCCACGGCAAATTCCTTCTTTTCATCAAGAAGATATTCCGCTACCTCAGCATCCGCGGCTTTCAGCGCTACAGCATATCCTGCATAGCACGGTGCGGTAATGAGCGCCTTCTGTGGCATCACGGCATGCACTGCAGCCATCAGCAGCTCCGATGCACCGTTTCCGCAGACTATGTTTTCAGTACCAATGCCTTCAAGATCGGCTATCCTTTCGCGGAGCTTCTGCTGAGCCGGATCGGGATACTGGTGTATCTCGGACATACCTGCCAGCATCGCTTCAGTCACTTCTGCGGGCATGTCAAAAGGATTGAGATTGACCGAATAATCAAGTCTCACCTCATTGCGGTACACGTCGCCGCCGTGCAGAGCTTCTATTCCATTATTATTAATGCTGAGATCCATCAAGTTGCATCCACCAGATCATAAAGCAATTATCTGAGATACGGCGTAAACGGCAAGTGCGCATAATATGAAGCCTATGAACGATGCAGCTGTCATGAGCCGGTTGACTCTGACTATGTCCTCGGCTTCGATCTCTCTCACCTTGTCACCGATGAAGGGCTTGCGTACTATCCTGCCGAAGTACTGTGCATCTCCTGCAAGCTGAAGTCCCAGAGCACCTGCTGCTGCGCTTTCTGTCTGTGCCGCATTAGGACTCTTGTGATTTGCCCTGTCGCGCTTCCAGATGCGGAACGCCCGGCCTGTGTCATAGATTTTGCCGCTTACTGCACTTGCTGCTACGAGGAGCAGGGCGCTTATCCTTGACGGTATGTAATTCACAACATCGTCGAGTTTCGCTGCCGCAGTCCCGAACCACATGTACCTGTCGTTCTTATATCCGATCATGGAGTCCATGGTGTTTATGGCTTTATATGTCAGCCCGAGGACCGGTCCTCCGATCGCTGCGTACATCATAGGGGCGAACACTCCGTCAGAGAAATTCTCTGCCACTGTCTCTACTGCAGCTTTAGTAACTCCCTTCTCATCCAGTACCTGAGTATCGCGTCCGACTATCATCGAGACCGCTTTCCGGGCGCTGTCGATCGTCCCCTCTTTCAGCTCGCGGTACACCTTCATGCTCTCACGTCTTAGACTTGTCTGAGCCAGCAGATAGCAGGTCAGGATCGCCTCGACGATCACTCCTGCCACCGGCGAGATGTGGTATGCCGCGTACATGACAGCAGCTGTAACGGCTGCCGTCAGTGTAATCACTATGATCACCAGCAGCAGTCCTTTTCTGCGTTCTGCCGCTTTATCTCTTGTCTCCGGATCCGTCCTGTCTTCAGGTATCTCCCCGAGCAGTTTTTTATCGAGCCGCGCTATAAGCTTACCTATCCATACGATCGGATGGGGTATACCGTGGGGGTCTCCAACCATCAGATCCAGCACGAAGCCCGCCGCAAAAGCGATCATATGTAGTTGAAGCAGTGACATTCCCTGCATCGTCTGTCTCCAAATCGATAATATATCCTGCACCGTTCGGTGCGTTGAAATCAAAATAATCCTTGCCTGTCAGGCTGCTCATGACAGCCATTATCGTTCCTCCGTGAACGACCAGATATAAAGTGTCTGCGCCTTTCCGTGCCGCGGAGGCAACTGCTTCCATGAACCCGTTCCAGGCCCTCTTACGGAAAGTCCCTATGCTCTCACCTCCCGGTATCTCCGCTTCACCGCCGCTGTCGAGCCACGCCTGATATTCCGGCTCGCCGTCGAGCATTTTGTGATTCTTGCCTTCGAAGATCCCGAAGTGCATCTCCCTGAGATCGTCAATGACAACAGGCTTTCTGCCCGGAAACATTATTCCTGCAGTCTCGATTGCCCTGATCATGGGACTTGCGAAAAGCATCGCCCCCGGAGCCACGTCTTCGATCTCTTTCAGTGCGTCCCTGCCCTCCGGAGTCAAAGGCTCATCGGTACCGCTACCGTTGAAGTGCAGTGCCGTATTGCCTTTCGTTACGCCATGTCTTATAAGATAGCATCTCATTTCAGC
>JBGUJM010000077.1:0-1715 GCA_045113935.1 Anaerovoracaceae bacterium | reverse complement strand
GCATAGATCTCATCACAGAATCTCTGTGTGACAGGATCGGATGAATGCGTCTTCATGTCGCTGACAGCACCAATTACCTCATTGATCCTGAGAAAACTCTCCTCGATTTCTTTCGCAGGGAGTTCCTTAGGCTCGACTTTCATCGCTATCTGCCTGAGGTATTCTGAGACACTCAGGCGGCATTTTCTTGCATTACGTTCTATCTTTTTCTTTTCTTCCGGGGTCACTCTGATGTTGATTCCTGTATTTCTTTTTCTGTTTGCCATATTATTTTCCTTTCCTTAGACAAATATTTTCACACATGATTCTTTGTAATAACTGATGGGGGTTGCAGGGGCAGGAGCCCCTCCCGGTATTGCCACAAGTGGCAGTGCCGCGGCTATTATCACGGGCGGAGTATCCGGCTGGCGATACATAGCCTATGCTCGCTACTCCTAAGGACACACCTTCGGTCTGTCCTTGCGGCAACACACGTGGCGATACACGGATGTTGTTCCTTTTTATAGCGGGCAATACAGTATGGCAATACTTATAAGCTGCAGATATGACGGCAATGACGCTAATGACGGTATATCGCTCCTAGAGCAGGGAAGCGTCATAAGCGTCACGAGCGTCATCTCTATTACCTGAGTCCTGACCTGCAGCAGGCTCTTCTGACACGGTGAACACATAGTTGCGATCACTGGATACACGTGCGCTGCTGTATGTGATCCCCAATGGGAGCAGGACTTCATCATGGAACTTCGAGAGGGCTCTGCTGAGAACATGCGGCTTGACATGAGGAAGACCGATCTCTTCAAGCAGCGCTGACATGGTGCCGGTGAATCCTCCCTCGGCCATCAGGAAGTCGACCACACTGTACACGATCTCAGGGACGTTCTCTCTTGCGATATCTTCTTCAGACTTCTCTTCTATGACCTGCCACTCGGGATGCTGCCACTGCATCACGAGCTCAATATCCGGAGCGTCACGACCGCTCACGCTGAGCGTGCCGGCAGTGCCTCCGCGGTTCTTGCGCAGAATAAGTATCATGTCGGCTGTTCCAGTGACTGCTGATGAGCCAAGTACATCGTTATTCCCGTCCTTTGAATCGTGTTTCTTGCGCGTGTGGTGGACAAAGACGATTGCTATCCTGCGATAATCAGCGATCTCCTTGAGCCTCGCAAGCTCCTCATACTCACATGCGTATTGGTTGGCATTCGAAGTCGGGTCACTGGTCCTGATTTTCTGCAGTGTGTCTACTATTACAAGTCCGACTCCCGGATTGCTGTCCAGACATCTCTCAAGGTCACTGATGAAATCATTGCACGGATCCTTTACTGAGGTAGCGTATATCAGTCCCGGCGGCGGAGCAGTTCCTATATCCAATAGTCTGCTCTTGAGCCTTGCATCCGTATCTTCAAGTGCGTAGTATGCTACATCACACTTCTTAACATCATGACCGAGGAATGGCTCACCCAGGCTGACAGATAACGCCAGTCTCAGCATCAGCCAGCTTTTACACGACTTCGGTGCACCTGCTATTATGGTCAGGCCCGTTGGGATGAGTCCATCGACTATCATGTCAGGCTTGCCGCCTTCGACAGGGTTATAGAAGAGTTCTTCTGCGCTTTTAAAGTTAGTAGTGCTTTGTTTTCTTTCCGGCATAAAGCCTCCTTTCCCGGCATCATTGCCGTTTCTTCTTGCTTCGTTTGGAATTGTATTCAGGGCATTGC
>JBGUJM010000076.1:0-33976 GCA_045113935.1 Anaerovoracaceae bacterium | reverse complement strand
GATAAGCGCGTCTGCCACTCTCCGGAAGTCTTCTTCCGATGAAAGCAGAGGGTCACCGAGCGAGATACGGTCGAAGGAATTCTTATGTTCTGAAAGTATTTCCTTAAGCTTTTCGTACTCAAGCCCTTTCATAAGATGCGTCGGCTGTACGGCGAGATTCCTGACGCCGCTGCGCTCTGCCTTTTCCAGTGCTTCCGCAACGTTATCGATCAGGATTCCTTCTCTCTTGCTGATAATATTGATGATTACCTGTGAAGAAAAGCATCTGCGAACGGTCCAGTCACCGCTTAATGAATTCTCGATAGCCTTTTCGACTGAACCGATATTGAGCCGGCGGCTTTCTGCAGAAACAGTTCCGAAACTTACGACGAGCAATTCGTTCTCACAGATATGGTTTTTATCTCTGTCACTTAACAATCGGGTTTCTCCTTATTTCACAATCAAACCAGTTGCAGCCTGAATAATCCGCTGCCTGAATAATAATAACATACTGTACAGGAGCGCAAATAATAATTCACAGACCTTGCCTTCTGTAATATCAAAAAAGGCAGATGCCGGAGCATTGCTCCGGCGTCTGTCCTAGGAAATTATTTCTTATGAAGCGAAGTATTGATTCATCAAAATCTAACGGCTTGCTTATTTAATATCATATGCTGTCCCGCAAATGTCCTACAAATCAAAGTATTATCAATCTTCTTCAAAAAAGTAATAGTCGATATCTCTCTTTCTTACTCCTTTATAAGCCACCTGAAGATGCTCTGCTATGGCATCTCGTATTTCCTTTTCCGTAGGGATCCTGCTGCGGTCGGATTCATTTTTGGGAAAAACAGGGTCCGCGTACAGTGCGCCCTTTTCCCCCGTGATCACTTTCCTGCCTTCAAAGCAGTTCTCATTGATGATGTCTGCCATCATTTTTTCCGGACCTTCTGACAGAAATATCACTGTAAAAGCATCATCCCAGTCAAGATCCGGCATGTTTTTGCGCCATTCAGCGACCATTCTCTTCTGTCTTTTCTCTGACATGATATCAAGAAGTCTGCCGGCCGCGTCCTTCCTCAGTTCGAGGGACTCAAGTGTCGTTCCGTATCCGTAAGCAAAAGCCTCGCCCATAGTGAACCTCCCCATAATTCTTCTGAAGTAAATATTAGCACATTTTGCGCTAAAGCTCATAAATGTTTATCAATCCTGCTCAGTCTGCTTGTTATCGGCACCTGAAATGCGTGTTTTGAATCACTGATCACACTGTTATTGATTATTTCAATACTTTGCTGTTTTTATTGTGAACAGGTATGAAAAGTAAGAAAATTATATGCGGAAATAACGGTATGTTATATCACCGCTATACATTAGATTAGATATGGGAGGAATTTTATGGAACTGATCAAAGAACTGCCGGCTGTGTTTGAAGAATTCGCAGAAGCAAGAAGAAACGCTTTTATCAACGTAAAGAATGTCAAGGATAAGGGAATCCCTGTCATCGGATCCTACTGCACTTACTTCCCTCAGGAACTTGCTGTTGCAGCAGGATGCGCAACCGTAGGTCTGTGCTCGACATCCGGCGAGACGATAGCGGAAGCTGAGAAAGATCTTCCTGCTAACCTCTGTCCTCTGATCAAGTCCAGCTATGGATTTGCCAAGGCCGACAAGTGCCCGTTCTTCTACTTCAGTGATATCGTCATCGGCGAGAATACATGCGATGGTAAGAAGAAGATGTATGAGCTCATGAGCGATTTCAAGGATGTATTCGTAATGGATCTTCCTAATTCACAGAGTGAAAAAGGTCTCGAGCTGTACAAGGCTGAACTTCTCAGACTCAAGGCATATATCGAAAAGAAATTCGGTATCACAATCACAGATGATGACATGCGCAAGGCAGTCAAGCTGGAGAACGAGATCAGAGTAGCAAAGAAACATCTCATCGACACGATGAAGAATGATCCTTGCCCGGTATCCGGACTGGATATGTTCAAAGTTCTCTACGGAAGCGGATTCAAATTCGATCACTCAGCTATTCCTGGCGAGGTATACGCAGTCAGAGACAAGATCGAAAAGGAATTTGCCGATGGCAAGATGCTCGATAAGAGACCTCGTATCGTTATCACGGGATGCCCTATCGGAGGCGTTACAGAGAAGGTCATCAAGGCTGTTGAAGACAACGGAGGCGTTGTAGTCGCAATGGAGAACTGCGTTGGCGCCAAGCAGTACGACAGACTGATCGATGAGGACGCTGAGGACATCTGGGAAGCAACAGCATACAGATATCTGCAGATCGGATGCTCTGTAATGACACCTAACCCTAACAGATACGATCTGCTCGGCAGAACGATCGATGAGTACAAGGCTGACGGAGTACTCGAGATGACACTTCAGGCCTGCCACACTTACAATGTTGAGCACAAGTCTATCGAGAAATTCTGCACAGAGGAGAAGAAAGTTCCTTACTTCATGGTTGAGACTGACTACTCCACAGCAGACGTAGCACAGCTCAATACAAGAATCGCGGCATTCCTCGAAATGCTCTAAGATAACTCCTGAGGTGACAGCAGACTGCACTGCTGTCACCTTTTATAATGCAAAAGACGAAGGCAGCAGGATCATCCCTGCTGCCTTCATTTAATTCACATCCTCAGAGTGCGGCAAGTTCTTTGTCTACAGCTGCCTCAAGCTCTTCGATCGTTCCGTTGTTGCGGAAAACAACGTCCGCCCTCTGTACTTTATGTTCTTCTTCCGATTGTGAGTCCATGATGAGGTCTATGATCGATGGCTCGATCCTGTCACGCGCCATGATCCTCTCTTTGCGGATATCGTAGTCCGCTGTCACGACCCATACCTGATCATAATTGCCTTCCTGATGGGTTTCAAAAAGCAGAGGAATATCGAAAAACAGAGCTTTCTCACCGGATGCCGTTTTCTCAGACTTGATCTTCTCAATATCTTCCAGAACGACTTTTGTAGTGCCTTCCTCAAGAATGGCTTTATACTTAGGTTCCTGGAATACAAGATCCCTCATTGCCGCGCGGTTGAGGCTTCCGTCTTCGTTGATGAAGTCCGGACCGAAGTGTTCGAGAATATAAGGCATGGCTTTGCCTCCTGGACTTGTCATTTCCCGTGACATCTTATCCGCGTCGATAACAGTATAGCCTTTTGAAATCAGATGATCGGTGACAGTGGATTTTCCTGCTCCTATGCCGCCGGTAATTGCAATAGTGATCATAATTCAGTCTCCTTGATTCGGTAAAATGTTATTTTATTTCAGGTCATACCAGGTCTTGCCGGTATGTATATCGCATACGAGTTCAACAGCGAGATCCGCCGCGTGTTTCATGCATTCGTCAAGTATCATCCTGACTTCCTCAGATTCACTCTCAGGTCCTTCGATGATAAGCTCATCGTGGATCTGCAGGATCAGCTTCGAAACAAGCCCTCTTCTTTCGAGTTCAGCTGAAACGGAGTTCATAGCGAATTTGATGATATCCGCGGCAGTTCCCTGGATAGGTGTGTTCATGGCGAGCCTCTTGGCCAGTTCCCTTTCCATGAATTTGCGGGAAGCGAATTCCGGGATCTGCCGGACGCGTCCGAAGAATGTCCTGACTTCCCTGTTCTGTTCGCCTTCTTTTATCTGATTATCCAGATATTCCTTGACTGCCCGGTGTTTAGCGAAGTATTCGTTGATATATCTCTGGCCTTCCGCTCTGGAGATCCCCAGGCTCTCGCCCAGTCCGAAACCGCTCATCCCGTATACTACACCGAAATTCACCGCTTTGGCTCTCGTTCTGTCCAGCGCGGTCACCTCGCCCTCAGGGATCTCAAAGACTCTTGCAGCTGTAGCACGGTGGATATCCTTGCCCTCACGGAAGTCATTGATCAGTGATTCATCTCCGCTGAGTGAAGCCAGTATCCGAAGCTCGATCTGCGAGTAGTCGGACCCGGTAAAAATATTGCCCTCGCTGCTGACGATGAACGCTTTGCGTATCAGTCTGCCGTAGTCATCACGGATCGGGATATTCTGAAGGTTAGGGTCAGTGCAGCTGAGTCTTCCGGTAGCAGCTACCGTTTGCATGAAATGCGGTCTTACTTTACCATCCTCGCCGATGACCGAGATCAGACCTTCGATATAAGTGCTGTTCAGCTTAGCCAGTTTACGGTATTCAAGAACATCCGCGACTATTCCGTAACTGCCGGACAGCTTGTCAAGAACATCTGCGGCAGTTGAATAGCTGCCTGTTTTGCTTCTGGCTTTAGGATAAGGAATACCCATCTTCTCAAACAGGATATTGGCAAGCTGTTTCGGGGAATTTATGTTGAATTCCTGTCCCGCTTCGGAATAGATCCGCTGTTCCAGTACTGAGATCTTTTCCGTGATCTCGGCGCCGATACCTCTTAGAATATCCGGATCGCACTTGATGCCCGCGAATTCCATCTTCGCGATAGTCATGACAAGCGGCATCTCACATCTGTCGAACAGATCCCTCAGGCCGTTACTGTCCAGCAGCTCCGACTGCTTTGCGGCTGCCTGAGCCGAATACCATGCTCTCCTGAGGCAGTCTTCCGCGCTCAGACCGGCACTTGAATAGTTGACATTGTCGCTGAGAACAGAAGACTCTTCTTCAGATGCCGCATAGCCCGCGTGTCTCAGCAGCAGCTTGTCCAGCGGATATTTCTGCCTGTTCGGATCCAGAAGATATTCCGCGACAGTGACATCATGATAAGGCTTCAGAGTAATGTCATATCCGCTGAGCGCTGAATACAGTATCTTGTTCATACCGCATCCGGCCAGTCTGTAACCGCATTCTGCAAGGTCAGAAAGATGGATAGCCGCATCCATAGGAGTCAGTTCCTGCGTACACGCAAGTCCGCTCTCCGGCTCATACAAGGCAAAACAAGTCATCTCTGAAGGAGCCAGATGATTGTTGTCACACGCAGCTTCGATGAATACGGTTTTACCGGAAGGAACTTTTGCGCTGAATTCACCAAAGGAAACTTGCTCAACGGCATCAAAAGCTTCTTTCAGATCGGATCCTCCGGAAGCTGATATAACTTCTCCGGCACCGGAAACTTCTGACTGAAGTTTCTTCAGGAAGGAGTTGAATTCCAGCTCGGTATATACAGCTGTCAGCTTCTCGATATCAGGATCGGTGAACTCAAGCTGGTCCCATGTGAATTCAACAGGTGAGTCAGTATTGATCGTCGCCAGCCACTTTGAAAGTCTTGCCGTGTCGGCATTGGCCCTGATATTCTCTCCCATTTTGCCCTTGATCTCATCCGCGTGATCAAGGACATTTTCAAGAGTTCCGTATTCTTTGAGCAGAGCGATCCCTTTCTTTTCTCCGATGCCCGGAACGCCCGGAATATTATCCGAGCTGTCTCCCATCAGCCCCTTGAGATCGATGAACTGCTTAGGTGTAAGAGAGTATCTCTCCATCATGGCTTCTTCGTCATAGATGTCAAATTCGCTCATTCCGCGCTTGTTTATCAGTACATTGACATCCGGGCCGACAAGCTGCAGTTCGTCCTTGTCACCGGAAATTATGAGCGTTCTGATGCCTTCTTCGGATGCGCGTACTGACAAAGTGCCGATGATATCATCCGCTTCGTATTTCGGGATCTCTATAATGGCGATATTCATCGCGTCCAGGATCCTGTGAAGCCATGGTATTTCAGTCAGCAGTTCAACAGGAGTTTTCTGCCTCCCTGCTTTATATTCATCATAGCGTTCATGCCGGAAGGTCTTCTCCTTCATATCAAAAGCTACGGCCATATAGTCGGGCTCGTAATCTCTGACGATCTTGTTAAGCATATTGATGAACGCAAAAAGACCCTGCGTATGGATCCCCTGTGAAGTCACCATTGGACGCATGGCGAAATAAGCTCTGAAAAGCAGACTGTTGCCGTCTATTAATATGAGTTTTTTCATGTTTGCCTGTTCGTTCAGATATGAACTGCCGGCCCTGGCTGGTTTCCGGGACCGGCTGTGAATTAGTTGACAATAATTATTTACGGATAATATCTCTTGCTGCCGGCAGGCCGTAAGCGGAATATGCAGACTGGGCACCGTCGATTATCGCGTATTGCAGTACATCTGTCGCAAGAGCGGCAAAAGCGTCGAAATTGACTTCCTGCGTGCAGGTCGATAAAACGAAAACCGTATCACCGTCTAATGTGGTATGTACAGGTTTGACAGCCCTTGCGTAAGCATCGTGGAGAATGGATGCCAGTTTGTTGGCCTGGGACTTGGTGATGATCGCGTTGGTGATCACACAGGATATCGTCGTGTTGAAAGCGATATCATAACCCATATCCGCGGCGTCCTCTTCTGTCAGAGCATATCCGTCATCTTCAGGTGCAGCTTCAGGCACTTCTTCCGGCTCTTCCTCAGGAAGTTCTTCTTCAGGTACGGTCTCCTCATAAGGTTCTTCTTCCTGGGTGTAATTATATGATACAGGAATACCGGTTTCTTCTGATCTGTATTCAGGCTCCTCACTGCCGGCTGGCTCCTCTGTCTGTTCCTGTACCTGCTCCTGATACTGCTCCATCTGCAGATATACATCCTCTATCTGAGGCTCCGGTTCTGCGGCCGGTTCAGGCGTATCAGCCGGCTCTTCAGGCTGAGGCTCAGGGTATATTTCTTCCGGAGGAATCTCTGCAGGTTGCTCTCCTTGCGCCTGCTCCTCCTGCTCCTTCTGATATGATGCCATCAGAGCTCTTGCGATATCGTCTTTCTCATTGCCGGCCGGTTCCTCATCAGGTTCTGTCTTCCTGACGGATTCCTCGGCAGCCATAGCTTTGATATCTCTGAGACTCAGATCCGGGTCTGAGTCAGGATGGATCATACCTTTGAGGACTTTTACGGTTCCCTGTATAGAAGTCCCGTCTACATTACGGAGCCCCGCGATTATATTGCCCGCGCCGTTATAGACATCTGCGCAGGCATTGACTGCGGCAATAGCTCCAACCTGAATACATTCATCTCCGCAGGCAAAAGTGCCAAGACCTGTCTTCATAGCTCTGTCCATACCGAGCATTTTTCCGACAGAGGCACCTGTACCCGCGCCGTGGTTGCCCGACTCGAACAGTCCGAGGTATGCGTTCTTCACAGCTTCCCTGCCCATCTCTACATCCGGAAAAACATCCTGCCTTCCGACTGCAAGGTCGAACAGTGAAGCTCCTGTAACGATCGGAACACAAATATCGCCAACCTTGAATCCTATACCCTTGTCGGCGAGAGCCCTCATGACTCCTGAAGCAGATTCCAGCCCGAAAGCGGAGCCGCCGCTCAGAACAACAGCATTGATCTTTTCTACAGTGTTTTCAGATCTCAGCAGATCCGTCTCTCTTGTAGCAGGACCGCCGCCTCTGACATCAACACCGGCAACAGCGCCTCCTTCAGGAATAATAACGGTCACTCCGGTGCCGGCTTCTTCATTCTCAGCATTGCCGAGTCTGAAGCCTTCGATCTCTCTGATATCGATTTTTTTAAGTTTCATAGCTGCATCCCCATGTGAATACCCTTTTCGCATGCTGCAAAAGGTTTATTCCGGCATTTTATAGATAAAAACACATATTTTTCATCATTTTACCACAAATCGACCGCAAAAAAAACCCGGAATACCGTCAAGCCGTTAATTGACGCCCTATCGTTAACATATAGGGTGGGTACTCCCTTATCTCAGCCGCTGTAGTCCCCTCGCTGGAGGCTGTACATTAGCAGTCGCATCGGAATCCCGTTTAAAAAGTGTAGGTTCAATTAAAGATGCTTAACGAATATTCCAGGAATAAAATTCTGAATTATTGATATCTTAGTCAAGATCGAGATCGCAGTTGAAATATACCTTCTGAACATCGTCGTTGTCTTCGAGTGAAGTGATCAGCTTGGTAAGTGACTTGACAGCAGTTTCGTCGGAAACATTAGCTTCCATCGAAGGGATCTGCTCGACCTCTGCCTCGACGATCTCATAGCCTGCGTCCTTGATAACCTGATGGACTTCATTGAATGCGGATGGCTCAGTTCTGATCTCGAAATTATCTTCATTGACGATCATATCGTCAGCGCCTGCATCAAGAGCTGTCATCATGACCTCATCCTCATCGAGATCTTCGGAGTCGATAATGATAACACCCTTACGCGAGAACATATAGGATACGCAGCCCGGTGTGCCCAGGTTGCCGCCGTTCTTGTCGAATACCGACCTGACGAATGAAGCAGTCCTGTTCTTGTTGTCTGTCAGAGCTTCTACGATAACAGCTACGCCGCTTGGGCCGTAACCTTCGAACTGGAGCTCTTCATAGGACTCGCCGCCGAGTTCTCCTGTGCCCTTCTTGATCGCTCTGTTGATGTTATCGTTAGGCATTCCGATACCTTTTGCCTTATCGATAGCTACTCTGAGTGAAGGGTTGAATTCAGGATCGCCGCCGTTCTTGGCTGCTACGATGATCTGTCTTGAATACTTTGTGAACATTGCAGAACGCTTGGAGTCCTGCGCTGATTTTCTGTTAGCTATAGTTCCATGTCTGCCCAATGGAGACACCTCCTTTATCCCTGTTTCCTTTGTTACACTTAAAGTATACTACTTGGAGCCCTCTTCTTCAAGGTTCTTGAACGCAGTAGACATCATCAGCTTGATACGGTTGAGCTGATTGACATTGCTGGCGCCCGGATCATAGTCGATGGCTACGATATTGGCTTTTTCATCATACTGTCTGAGAGCCTTGAGCATTCCCTTGCCGGCTACATGATTAGGCAGGCAGGCAAAAGGCTGCAGACAGAGGATGTTCTTGACACCTGATTCGATCAGGTCGACCATCTCACCGGTAAGAAGCCATCCCTCACCGCACTGATTGCCGATCGAGATGAATCTCTCCGCGTTGGCAGCAGTTTCCTCTATGTGTGCATCCGGTTCGAATCTCTTGCTCTGCTCGCAAGCTTCTCTTGCGTACTTCCTGTAGGATTCGATGAACTGAATCATGCCCTTGTTAAGGACTTTATCCTTCCAGGTACCGGAAAGATGATTGTAGTTGTATATCTTGTTTAGGAAGCCGTACTCGAAGAAATCTATGAACGACGGAACGACAGCTTCACCGCCCTCCTGCTCTATTGTCTCTACGAGGTTGTTGTTGGCGTTAGGATGATATTTTACAAGTATCTCTCCGACGATTCCGACTCTCGGCTTGACCATGTCTTCGTGGATAGGAATGCTGTCAAAATCCCTTACTATGGCCATCAGGTTGCGCCTGAACTGCTTCTTATTCAGATCCATGGAATTCTGAACGATCTTATCGAACCATGAATCCATGACGGATTGTGCGCTTCCTGCTTCGATCTCGTACGGTCTGATCCTGTACAGGCATTTCATCATGATGTCTCCATACAGAGCGCCGTATACCAGAGACAGCGCAAGTCTCGGAGTAATGGAAAATCCCGGATTCCTCTCAAGTCCTACCATGTTGAATGAGATAACAGGGATCTGCTCCATCCCGAGATCCTTGAGGGCCTTTCTCAGCAGCGCGACATAGTTGCTGGCTCTGCATCCGCCGCCCGTCTGTGACATGAATACTCCTGTCTTGCTCAGATCGTAATCACCCGACTTGAGCGCGTAGATGATCTGGCCGAGCGTGACGATAGTCGGATAGCACGCGTCATTGTTGACGTATCTGAGACCTTCCTCTTCGGATTCCTTTGTGACAGCAGGAAGAAGTACGGCGTTGTACCCTGCCGCTCTCATCACAGGCTCAAAATACTGGAAATGTATCGGAGACATCTGAGGTACGAGCAGAGTATAACCGTCGTTTCTCATCTCTTTGGTAAAAAGCTTTCTCTTATACGGTCTGTTGATCCTCCGGGATCTTGTCCCGAGCTTGTCCCTCTCTTCAAGTGCTGCCTTGAGAGATCTGATACGGATCCTTGCCGCGCCCAGATTAGCTCCCTCGTCTATCTTAAGAACCGTGTAGAGCTTGTTGTTCTGTGACAGGAGCTCATCGACTTCATCTGTCGTTACGGCATCAAGTCCGCAGCCGAATGAGTTGAGCTGAATGACTTCGATGTCATCTCTCTGTCCGGCGAAAACAGCTGCTTTGTACAGTCTTGAGTGGTATACCCACTGATCGAGGATACGAAGAGGTCTCTCCGCGTGGATCTTCCAGCTGACAGAGTCTTCAGACAGAACCACCATATCCTGCTGGATGACGAGCTCATCTATGCCGTGATTGATCTCCGGATCCACATGATAAGGACGGCCGGAGAGAATAATGCCCTTCTTATGATGCTCTTCCATGTATCTGAGAGCCTTGTCCCCTGCATGGGCTACGCTGTTTTTGTAGGATTTCTGCGCGTTACGGGCCGCTCTGAGAGCATGGCTGATCTCAAGAGTATCCGTGCCGATTCCATACAGAGTATATTTTCTGGTATCTTCACCGAGATGATAACTCTCAACAATGTTTTCAGCACTGCTCAGATCTATCTGCCTCGATCCGGAGAAGAATTTCGTCATCTCTTCTATGAATCTGGCATCGTTATCATAAGGAACGAACGGATGATAGAACTCGACTCCGTGATCGAAGAAATAGTCAGCCATATTCTTGTCGATGACCTCAGGATAGGTCGCGACTACCGGGCAGTTATAATGATTCGGAGCTTTGTTGTCTTCCACAGCCTCATAGTTGATGGAAGGATAGAAAATACGCTTTACACCATTTTCCACCAGCCATTTTATGTGACCGTGAACCAGCTTGGCCGGATAGCATGCTGTATCGGATGAGATCGTATCCATGCCGCTGGTATAGATCTCCTTGCTGCTCGGAGGGCTGATCACCACTCTGAAACCAAGCTTGGAGAAGAACGCGTGCCAGAACGGATAGTTCTCATACATGTTGAGGACTCTCGGGATACCGATCGTTCCTCTCTTGGCCTCTTCTTCACTGAGAACCGGTCTGTCGAAGAGAAGTTTTGCCTTGATCTTGTAGAGATTAGGCAGGTCTGACTTCTCTGTTACATGTCCCGCGCCTTTCTCACATCTGTTTCCTGTGATATATCTGCTGCCGTCTGAGAATTTCGATATCGTCAGCAGGCAGTTGTTGCCGCATCCTCCGCATCTTGCGTTGGATGTTATGACGCTGAAACTGTCGACCAGGTCGAGCGGAAGAACTTCTGATACTTCCCCTTCCTTATAGTCATCACATGCTACGATGGCGGCTCCGAAAGCACCCATCAGACCGGATATTTCAGGTCTGATAACGTTCTTTCCGAGAATTATCTCAAGACTCCTCAGAACCGCCTCATTGAGGAAGGTTCCGCCCTGAACTACGACATTAGGACCTGTTTCTTCTGTGTTTCTGAGTTTGATAACCTTGTACAGCGCGTTCTTGATGACAGAATATGAGAGCCCGGCAGAAATATCCGCGATAGTAGCGCCCTCCTTCTGCGACTGCTTTACCTTGGAGTTCATGAATACAGTGCATCTTGTTCCGAGGTCTACAGGCTTGGTTGACTTCAGAGCTTCCTGAGCAAATTCAGGCACTGTCATGCTTACTGACTTGGCATAGGTCTCGATAAATGATCCGCAGCCGGATGAGCAGGCCTCATTGAGCATGATGCTGCTGATAGCGCCATCCCTGATCTTCATGCATTTCATGTCCTGGCCGCCGATATCGAGGATGAATGTTACATCAGGCAGGAACTGACGTGCTGCCTTGTAGTGAGCCATCGTCTCGATCTCACCCGCATCGATCCTGAAAGCAGCCTTGACCAGTCCTTCACCGTATCCGGTCACGACAGATCTGCCGATGAAAGCACCCTCAGGAAGGAGTCCGTATACTTCTTTGAGAACGTTCTTTACTACTTCAAGAGGATCTCCTTCATTATTCTGATAATGCTCATATATGAGTTCTTTATCTGAATTGATCAGGGCAGCCTTGGTAGTGGTCGAACCTGCGTCAATACCAAGGAACACCGGTCCTTCAGCCTGACTGATATCTCCTCTTGTGATCCTGGCTGAGGCATGTCTGGTCCGGAATTCTTCGAGGTCTTCCTCTGACTCAAACAGCGGCTGCAGATACTTGGTGTCGGAAACATCCTCAGGATCCGCGTTTTTAAGCCTGTCGATCAGAGATGAAAGCGTGACCACACTCTCATTTGAAGCAAGATAAGCTGCGCCGAGCGCAACGAAAAATTTTGCGTTCTCAGGGAAAATGATATTTTCATCCTTGAGGTTCAGCGTCTCGATAAATCTCTTCCTGAGTTCTGAAAGATATTCAAGCGGACCGCCGAGGAACGCTACATTGCCCTTGATCGGATGACCGCACGCAAGGCCGGATATCATCTGGTTCACGACCGCCTGGAAAATAGAAGCGGCGATATCCGCTGTCTTTGCGCCGTCGTTGATGAGAGGCTGGATGTCTGTTTTGGCGAAAACACCGCATCTGGATGCGATAGGATATATGATCGAGTAATCTTTGGCTGCTTCGTTGAGTCCGCCGGCATCGGTATTGAGGAGAACTGCCATCTGATCAATAAATGCGCCGGTGCCTCCTGCGCAGGTGCCGTTCATCCTCTGCTCTACTGATGAGCCGTAGAATGTGATCTTGGCATCTTCACCTCCGAGTTCGATCGCTACATCCGTCTGCGGTATGAGTTTCTCGACAGCATGGCTGCACGCAACGACCTCCTGCTCGAATCTGATGTCAAAAAGATTGGCAAGCGAAAGCCCGCCGGATCCTGTTATGACTGCTTTGAGATCGAGATCCCCTTTCTCTTCTCTCAGCTTATCGAGCAGCTCTCCGACTTTCTCGAAGACATTGGACATATGTCTTTCATATTTAGAGTAAATGATATTATCATGCTCATCGATAAGAACGAGCTTGACAGTGGTTGATCCTACATCGATACCGAGTCTCAGTTCCATACTCTGTAAGTCCCCTTTTATTTAAAAACTAAGATGGTTCCTTTGCGTGATTGTTCAGCATCTGTTAACCGCAAAAAGAGCATAAAATAGAACGGGCAGACCGTAAGCCGGGTTCTGTATTAGACGATCATCCATCTAGTACTGTGATTGCTCACAGCATCAAGCGACTTACCATCGGGCGGGTACGGGCCGCACCCATGGATGCCCTGCTCAGTCTTGCTCCGGATGGGGTTTACACGGCTGCTGTGTCTCCACAGCACCGGTGAGCTCTTACCTCACCATTTCAACCTTGCCACGGCATGACCCGTTTCGGCGGAATGTTTCTGTTGCACTTTCCCTACAGTTACCTGCGGCGGACGTTATCCGTCATCCTTGCCCTGCGGAGCCCGGACTTTCCTCATGCCCTGAGGCACGCGACCGTCTGGTCTGCCCGTAATATTCCAATGCTTAAGTTATTATAATCTGAGAATAAAATTAATCAATATCCAAACGAAAAGATAACGCTGATTTACTCATCTTTCATCATTCTGATTCACTTTATTCACAAAACGGTCAAAATCAGGCACCCTGTTTTCCTTGCGCCTGATCTAAGCCTTTTTGCCCTTCAATAATTCTTTGCAGAAATTGATGATAATGAGAATGATAAAAAGTATGCCGATATATCCCTGCGCAGGATACAGAAACTCTACAAGTCTCTTGAATCCCGTGAGTCCGAGCAGGAAACCTGCCGCGGCACCGGCAACAATTATGATCTGCTTCATCTTTCCCTGTGGGAGCTTGGTGCTGAATCCATAGTAAGTGCTGGCACCGGTAGAATAAACAGCTCCGTAGAGTACGACAGCATAGATCACATTGAGTACCGGAGATATCCTTGCTGAATAGCCCAGCATAGGAAGATCGAGGCTGCCGGAAAACGCCATATCTGTGAGCAGAGCTCTGAGAAGCAGTATGGTCAGTGCTCCCAGGCAGATCGTACCGAGTATGGCTCCGGTATAGGCATTCTTGTTGTCTCTGGCATTGACAGCTGAGCTGCCTGCCATTGTTATCATACCAAGTGTATTGTAAGCCATGAATACCAGCGCGGACACAGGCCAGTTAGGTGACATTCTTCCAGGCTGGTAACCGCTGACTGCGCCGCTCTGAGTAAAATCAGCATGGATCGTGAGAAGTATCGTCAGGATGCCTACGCAAAACAGTACCGGAATGATCAGTCTGAATATCCCGGAAACTCTTTCAAAGTCACCGAGCACAGTAACAGCGCATAATACGGCGATAATGATACCTCCGAAAACTTTGCTGATGCCGAACTGCTGGTTGAGGAGAGATCCGCCGGCAGCCGTCATAGCTATTATCATTGTGTAATAGATGATTGCAAGCACCCATCCGATGATCCCGTCGATATATCTGTTGTCAAACGGTGATATCAGCCTTCCGAGGTCCGCGGTCCCTTTACTTCTTGCGATATAGGTAAGCATGCAGGCAAGCAGGACAAAACAGACAGTGCTTGCGATCGCGCCGTAGTAACCCTTTGCGCCGAAGACACCGAAAAACTGCCAGCACTCACGTCCCGACGCGAATCCGGCACCCATAATAACACCGATATAAAGTGATGTGATTTCTATCCAGTTAAGCTTTTTCATTAACCACTAAGAATTACCCTCAGTTTTCACACAGATCCTTCAGATATCGCAGATCAGATTCCAGAGCGGCTATCTTATCTGATCTGTCTGCGGGACTGTTTCTGAGATTATCTATCTGTTCTTCAAGACTGCTGATCTTCCAGCTGATCCTTCTGCGGGCAAGTTCAGGATCGGCTTTTACAATTTCTGCGGGATATTTCCATCTGATATCGTCAGCCGGAAACAGTTCGGTTCTGACAGTTGCACCAGACGGAACGGCTGTAATGACTTCGCAGACAAACTTTCCTTCCGGCGCAAGATCTTCATCGATGATATCCCAGCCATGCGTATAGAGAAAATGACGCAGATTGCCGGAGTGTTTTCGGGGCTGCATGACGAGTTTCCTGAAACTGCGGCTTTTTTCAAGGTCAGCTGACAATATGTCGATTATCGTCAAACCACCCAGTCCGCCTATTATTACAGCATCTACCTCTCCTGCGTCAACAGTTTCAAGGCCGTCACCTACTCTGAAACAGTCAGGCCCGGCATCGAGCGCGCAGATTGCAAAAGTTTCTGTAGCTTTGGCCAGAGAACCCTCACTGATATCCGACATAATGACACGCGGTGAAACACCGTCACGCATCAGAAGCATCGGAACATATCCGTGATCTGTTCCGATATCTGCGGCAGTCTCGCCGGGACTGATTTTTTCAGCTATTTTATATATGCGTTTGCTTAATCTCATATCTAATGAATCACGCCAGAGCTTTGATACCCTGACGTGATATGATCTGTTATTCGAGGTAATCTCTGAGCTTCTTGCTGCGGCTCGGATGTCTGAGCTTGCGAAGAGCCTTGGCTTCGATCTGACGGATACGTTCTCTTGTTACATTGAATTCCTTACCTACTTCTTCAAGTGTGCGCGGACGGCCGTCATCAAGACCGAATCTCAGTATAAGGACCTTCTTCTCTCTCTCGGAAAGTGTATCGAGAACCTCTCTGAGCTGCTTCTGCAGCATGGAATAGGCAGCCGCGTCTACCGGTGAAGGGATATCTTCATCAGGAATGAAGTCGCCGAGGTGGCTGTCTTCCTCTTCGCCTATAGGAGTTTCAAGCGATACCGGATCCTGACTGATCTTCTTGATCTCTCTTACCTTCTCAACAGAGATACCCATCTCTCTCGCGATCTCCTCTGAGGTCGGCTCGCGGCCGTATTCCTGCAGGAGCTGGCGGGAGATCCTGATCAGCTTGTTGATCGTCTCAACCATGTGGACAGGGATCCTGATGGTTCTTGCCTGGTCAGCAATAGACCTTGTGATGGCCTGTCTGATCCACCAGGTTGCATATGTTGAGAATTTGTATCCCTTGGTATAATCGAATTTCTCTACGGCTTTGATGAGTCCCAGATTGCCTTCCTGGATCAGATCGAGGAATGAGAGTCCTCTGTTCAGATATCTTCTGGCAATGCTGACAACGAGTCTTAAGTTGCTCTCACAGAGTTTCTTTTTGGCTTCCTCATCACCCTGTTCGATCCTGATGGCAAGTTCTCTTTCTTCCTCGGCTGAGAGCAGAGGCACCTTGCCTATTTCTTTGAAGTACATTCTTACCGGGTCGTCAGTAGGAATATTCTTGGCTGAATCAGTGACTTCGATCTCACCGGTAGCTTTGATGACAACGCCGCTCTTTTTCTCATCTTCAAGTTCACCGTTCAGATCATCATCGTCAAGATCAAGGTCGAGATCCAGCAGATCGTCATCATCAAGATCAAGATCATCCTCGAGCTCGTTGGAAGAAGGCTCTCTTGTGTCCAGGATGCTGATACCTTTGCCCTCAACGAGATCATAGATCTCTTCGAGAAGGTCTTTGTCAGGATTGGAATCAGCAAGCATGACATTGATCTCGCCGTAGGTTATCTCGTTGCCGGTGCTTCTGGCTGCATCGATTATTGTGTGAGCCAGTTCCTCTGCTTTGGATAGTTCAGCAGGAGCTTCAACATCAACGACATCATCCGGTGCTGTTTTCTTTGATTTTGCTTTGCTTGTGGTTTCAGGCATTGTTTTCCTCCATTGTCTGATTTACTTGATTGATAAGATTATCTAAACGGATCAGTCTGGCTGCTATTTCTTCAATCTCGTCCTGTCTGCCGGTTTTCTCGGCGATCGCAAGCTCACTACGCAGTTCAGATTTCTCCATTTTGTAATTGTTGATAAGATAGCTGGCCTTGGTTTCCCTGTAAAAAGCCTCATCATCAGGACCGATCTGCACGCTTCCGGCGTATCTCCTGAATCCTGTCTCCTCTTCCGGGTCAAGTGCCCTTGCTATCGTTGATATATCCAGTCTGTGCGTCCCGTTCTCCGCGCTGCCCGGCATGGACTTCATCGCAGATATGATATGAGAAGCAAGACCGGAGTGAAATTCTATCCCGTCTTCTTCGAAGACCCTGAGATATCTTGTATTGTTGACGGCGAGCATTACGAAAGACATCTCGATCCGTTCGTCGATCGCGGGCCCGTTCCGGTCTCTCCTTGTCTCTCTCATATATCCGCTCTGAGGTGATGTGCTCATCCTTCCGGAAAGTCTGCGGCCTCTGCCGGTATCCTCTGTCTGAACACTCATCAGTATCGCTCTGTCGGAAATGCCGAATTCCTCACTCAACTTGCGGATATACATATCCTGCTCAACAGGACCGAGGGATTTCAGTATCGGAACTACGCTCTCAATGTATTCAAGCACTCCCGTATCTGTAGAAAGATCGTGATCTCTTCTTGCCAGTCTGAGTCTGAACTCCGCGGCAGGAACCGCGTTGTCCGCCAGCCTGAGAAAAGCTTCTTTGCCGTTCTTTCTGATAAATTCATCAGGATCCTTGCCGTCAGTGACAGTGAGAACTCTCGGCTTGCCGCCTGCGGCTGTTATGACGGATATTCCCCTGAGAGCCGCACTGACGCCTGCGTTATCCGAGTCATATGAACGTACAACATTTCTGGAATATCTGCACAGGAGTTTTGCCTGATTGTCGGTCAGAGCAGTTCCCAGTGAAGCGGCGACATTTTTCACGCCGTACTGATACAGTGATATGACATCCATGTATCCTTCGACTATGATGGCGCGGCCTTCGGAAGATATCTCATTCCTGGTAAAATTCAGTCCGAAAAGATTGTTCTTCTTGAGGAATATTTCGCTTTCCGGAGAATTGAGGTATTTCGGCTTGATGTCCCCGATGGCGCGTCCGCCGAAACCTATCACTTTGTCCTGTGTATTGATGATCGGAAATATGACTCTGTCTCTGAACTTGTCATACAGACCGTTCTTCCCGCTGTTGGCGAGTCCGAGCCTCAGCATCTCTTCGTCAGTCACTTTCTCGGATCTGAGATACTCCACAAGAGCTGTTCCCGACGGAGGCGCGTATCCGAGTCCGAATTTTATTATCGTATCGCGCGAAAGCCCTCTGCTCTTAAGATAAGCCAGGCCTTTATTTCCCTTAATACCGAGGCAGTTATAGAAAAACCTTGCCGCCTTGGCATTGATCTCATAGTATCTGCTGTAGTCCTTCCTTGGAGCGGAATGCCTGCGTTCAGGTATTTTGATACCGTACTCATTGCAAAGCTTCTCGACTGCTTCCATGAACGGGATCTTGTAGTAGCTCTGAACGAACTTGATCACGTCACCTTTCTGTCCGCAGCCAAAACAGTTGAAAATCTGTTTTTCCTCATTGACCATGAACGAAGGAGTTTTCTCGGAATGGAACGGACACAGCCCTTTGTAATTGGCGCCTGCCTTCTTAAGACTGACTTCGCGGCCGACCACATCGACGATATTCACTTGCATCTTGAGATCATCAATGAAGTTGTCCCATGCCATCAGTCCGTCTTACCTCCAGCCGCGCGGAACGAATAGTTTATCGTATAGTCTCAGAGCATAACGGTCTGTCATACCGGATATAAGATCCTTGACAGCTTCCTGCGTCCCGTCTTCCTTTTCTATTTCCCTGTAAACGCCGGGTATTTCATCCGGGTGAGTAAGGAAATAATCATACAGAGATCTGATGATCAGATCGACTTTCTCACTGTTGGATATCTCAACGATCTGAGGCGAGTTATACACATTAGTGAACATATATGACCTGAGATCCGACAGCGCATCCATGAACAGCGGAGAAAGAGATATGGTATCCTTGCCTTCGCTGTTCTGACACAGATCGATGATCAGGTTATTGATGCGGTCCGAATGTGTCTTCCCCAGAACCGCGATATCCTTCTCAGGAAGATCGTTCATGCTGATAATGCCGTTTCTTATCGCATCGTCAATGTCATGGTTGACATAGGCAATACGGTCGCAGATCTTGACGATCTGTCCCTCCAGTGTGACAGGTACTCCAGGTCCTCTGTGATTGAGTATGCCGTCTCTGACTTCATAAGTCAGATTGAGTCCTCTCCTTCTTGAAGTCTCTTCAATGCGGTCAACAGTCCTGAGACTCTGCACATTGTGGGCAAAACCACCCGGATGGATGTTGTTCAGCACCGTCTCTCCCGCGTGTCCGAAAGGAGTATGTCCGAGATCGTGTCCGAGAGCGATCGCCTCAGTCAGATCTTCATTGTATCTCAGTATCCTGGCAACTGTCCGCGCTACCTGCGAAACTTCCAGCGTATGCGTCAGTCTTGTCCTGTAATGATCGTCCTCAGGCGCTATGAATACCTGGGTCTTGCCTATGAGCCTGCGGAAAGCCTTGGAGTGAATGATCCTGTCTCTGTCGCGCTGATAGTCAGTGCGGAAACGGCATTGCTCTTCCGGATATTCACGACCTCTTGAATCCGCTGACTTGGATGCAAGCGGAGAGAGTATCTCATATTCTCTTGTCTCTATATCTTCCCTGATCAACATCAGATGATCCTGACATCATACCCTTCTACACTGTAATCAAGCGCGGTGCGGAAATCGTAATCGTATTTCTCCCCCAGAAATCCCGCGGCCAGAATATTGTACCTGGCATCTCTGACGCTGAGTTCCTCACCTTTGATCCGGTCGTAGACATTGAGGTCGTGTACATACCACTTGCGGAATCTCGCGATCTCGTCCGCCAGCGCGGTGATGTCCTCATCGGTCATATCATCCGCTATCATGCCGGTCATCGCTCTTCCGATCGAATCTACAGTGATGTAAAGTTCTGTCTCATCATCAGGGAGATTGCCCAGAAACTGTTCATAGAATGAATCCATGTGCTCTGCAAGAACTGACTTGTCTACTTCCCTGATAAGGTCTCTGATGAGATTCTCTTCTATATAGTCATCCTCTTCCAGAAGAGCTGCAAGGTTCTCATAATACCTGAATTCATCAATGGTATCGATATCAAGTTTTCTGTAAAGCCCTGTCTTATCCATGTTTCAAACAATACTCCGTTATGTTATAATTCCTGACAGAACATTATAACACACGGAGTTGTCAAAATGAACAGTGATAAGCAGAAATTGCGTTCGGAAATCCCTGCGTCAGATAAGTGGGATCTCGAAGCGATGTATCCGGATGAATCAGTTTTTTCAGAAGACATAGCCAGAGGTCTTGCGAGAGCAGAAACGCTGGTATCAATGAAGGGACATGTAATGGATTCCCCTTCTTCTCTGCTTGAAGCACTGATTTCATACTCTGAGTCTGTCAGAAGTATAGAACGCGCATATATCTATGCTCACATGAGACGCGACGAAGACAATTCAGACACTCATAATTCCGAGATGTTCGGGCGGGCGGCATCTGTGCTGACGACACTGACATCTCTTGTTTCATTTCTGGATCCTGAGATACTTGCTGCAGATCCTTCGAAAATCATCTCTTATATAGAGCAGGAACCCGGCCTGGAAAAATACAGATTCATGCTGACCTCTATAATAAGGAGACGCGAACATACCCTTAGTGTTGCGGAAGAAAAAATTATCGCATCATACGGCGAGATCCTGAGAGCGTCCGGCAACATTTTTACTGTACTGAACAATGTTGATATGGATTTCGGAACGCTGAAAGATACCGACGGCCGCGTCAAAGACCTGACACTCGGCACCTATGTGCGTTTTCTCGAGTCATCCGACCGTGAAGTCAGGCGCGCTGCGTATGAGCAGCTGTACGGAGAATACAGATCTCTCAATAACACGATCTCATCCATATATTCCAATAATGTCAGGCGCGATGCTGTGACTGCTTCACTCCGCAGATATGGTTCATCGCTGGAAGCCGCCCTCTTCGGGGACGATATACCGGTCTCTGTGTATGATAATCTCGTCTCCGCGGTCCATGAACATCTGCCTTCATTCCACAGATATGTTGAACTACGAAGGCGCGTGCTTGGACTGGATGATCTCAGGATGTATGATGTATATACGCCTCTTACAGGAAAGACTGATGTCAGATTCACTTTTGAAGAGGCTGCTGACCTTGCCTGCAAGGCGCTCTCCCCTCTTGGAGAAGAATATGTCAGCAGATTCAGAACCGGCATTCTTGAGGAACGGTGGGTCGACAGATACGAGAACAAAGGCAAAACCTCAGGCGCCTACAGTTTCGGCTCGTATGACAGCAATCCATACATTCTCATGAACTTCGGGGGATCGCTGCGTGACGTTTTCACTCTTGTGCACGAAGGCGGTCATTCCATGCACGCATGGTATACGAGGAATACACAGCCTTATATTTACGGGGATCATTCTATTTTCACTGCGGAAGTCGCAAGTACAGTCAATGAGACTCTGCTGATCAATTATCTGCTGAATGACCCTGAATACAGAGAACTGGAATCCTATCTTATCAATTTTTACATTGATGAATTCAAAGGCACCCTTTTCCGTCAGACGATGTTTGCGGAGTTTGAGAGAGCAGCTCATGAATATGTTGAGTCCGGCGGCGCTCTGACAGCAGAATGGCTCAACACAGAATACGACCGGCTCAATACAGATTATTACGGACCATCTGTTACACACGATGATCTGATACAATATGAATGGTCAAGAATACCGCATTTCTATAACTCATTCTATGTATATCAGTATGCGACGGGATTCTCAGCAGCCAATGCGATTGCCGGAAGGATCCTCAGTGAAGGTCCGGAGGCACGTGAGGATTATATCAAATTCCTCAGTTCAGGATCCTCAGACACCCCTATCCGTCTCCTTCAGATAGCAGGTGTCGATATGAGCAGTCCGGAGCCGGTAAGCGCTGCACTCAAAGTGTTCGATGGACTGGTAGACAGACTGGATAAGTTAACGAAAGGACGATCAAATGCCTAAGAAAGTATATATATTCAACAACAACAAGGAAAACTCTCTGGAAGCAAGGGAAGAACTTCTCAAGATCCTCTCCAAGGGTGACTATGAGATCCTGGAAGAGAACTACACGGATTCCGATCTGATGTTCTGTATCGGCGGAGACGGAACTTTCCTGAGTTTCATACACAAGTGCAGGTTCCATACAGCTCCGGTGCTCGGCATCAACACGGGTCATCTCGGGTTTTTCCAGGAATGCTCTCCGGAAAGAATGGAAGAAGCGATCACCGACATTGAAGCCGGCAGATATTCCGTTCAGACCATCAGGCCTCTCCAGGCTAAGATCGTCACTTCCCGCAATGAGTTTTACCGCATAGGTCTTAATGAAGTTCTGGTACGCGGACATTTCTCCCACGTATCACAGTTCGCCGTATCCATCGATGATACCAAGGTCCAGGATTTCTCCGGAGACGGGATCCTCGTTTCTACTCCGGTAGGATCGACGGCATACAACTATTCACTTGACGGCGCCCTTGTCTCACCTGATCTCGACGTGCTTCAGCTGACACCGGTAGCACCGATGAATACCAGCGCATACAGATGTTTCCATTCAAGCATACTGCTTCCTTCCCGCGAAACCATCCGTATAACCGGTACGGGACGCAGCACTCGCGGCACCATCATTCTCAGTTTCGACGGACGCACGCACGAATTCAGCAATGTCAATTATGTGGAAATCACACAGTCTGACAAAGAAGTGCACCTCATCCGCAATCAGGATTACGACTACTGGAAGAAACTCAGCAGCAAACTACTGTAAATACTCACTATGGCAAAATACGAGCATATCGTTACTCAGGAAGAGACCGGCCTGACGATCAATCAGATCCTCAGGCAGAACTACAAATTCTCATCCAGATTCCGCACGAAGATGAAATATCAGTCCCTTGTGGATCTCAACGGCACCCCTGCTCCCAGTTATCTCAGACCGGAGGCCGGGGATGTTATTGGTGTGAGACTTCCTGAAGAGAAAAGTGATTTTACTCCTGAGAATATCCCTCTTGACATCATCTATGAGGATGATGATCTGATCCTTATCAATAAACAGCCGGGCGTCATAGTCCATCCTACCAAGGGCCATCCGGAGCACACTATCGCAAATGCTGTCATGTACTATATGCAGGAGTCCGGACAGGTCTTCAAGGTGAGATTCGCCAACAGGATCGACATGGATACCACGGGCATTATCATTGTAGCCAAAAATGCCAACGCGCAGAATGATCTTGCCAATCAGATGCGTCACAATTCCGTAATCAAAAGGTATAAAGCGTTAGTGGAAGGAATAATAGAAGAAGATCATTTCACTATAGACCTGCCTATCGGACGTCCTGATCAGATATCCATTCAGCGTACAGTTATGGAAGAAGGCGGCAAGGATGCGCTTACAGAAGTCAGTGTTCTGGAAAGATTCTGTTCTGAAGAGTACGGACCGCATACTCTCGTCGAGGTCGTCCTTCATACCGGACGGACTCATCAGATCAGAGTCCATCTGTCTCATATCGGGCATGTCATAGCCGGTGATGAACTATATGGCGGCAGGACAGACCTCATACCGCGACAGGCTCTGCATGCTTTCCACATAGAATTCACCCACCCCGCAACCGGAGAATATATGACATTCGAAACAGATCTTCCGGAAGATATCAAAGACGCTATCGGAAAATGCAGGTAATCATAACGAAAAAACCGCCCTCCTCGGGCGGTCTTTTAGCATTATCAGTATAACGGTTCGAATAATGACTTCTCCATCTTTTTCCTGGCTTTAGGCAAAATCTTCCTGAGTGTCTTGAGGAACTCATCCACCTCTTCTTCTGTGTTATAGATACCGAAGCTCACACGTATCATACCCGGTGTATTGGCGTCAGAGCATTCAACGAATCCGTCAAGGGCTTCATCAGGTATATTCATGAGTCTCCATACATACGGATGCGCGCAGAAAGCGCCTCTCCTTGTAGCAATAGCCTCTTCGTCAGCAAGCATCGTGGCGAGCAGGTAGGTATTGATATCTGAGAAGTTGAATGTCACGACACCGACTCTGTCACTCAGGTCCTCCGTATCGCCGTAAACAGTGATTTTGTCGTCTATGTCGACAAGTCCATCCACAAGCTTTTGGGTAAGAGCCTTCTCATGCTCCTCTATATTGTCAAATCCTACCTCCTGCAGTACTTCTATGGCTTTGCCCATTCCGACAACGCCCGGATAGTTAGGAGAACCTGCTTCATAAATAGCCGGAGGATCCTTATATGTCTGCCAGTCATCAGCAACGATCTGGACTGTTCCGCCGCCGTAGAATTCAGGCATGTGGCCGTTGAGTTCATCATATGGGCCGATGATTGCGCCGCCGCCGAATGGTGAATACATCTTGTGCGCTGAGAAAACGAAGAAATCAATGTTCTCTTCAGGTGTATCCCCGAGCATGGAGAACTTCCTGTGAGCGACGATCTGGGCTCCGTCGACGATTATCCTGGCACCGTGCGCGTGAGCCATTTTAGCCACTCTGTGGACGTCTGTGATGTATCCCGTAACATTAGACGCCGCGGTAACGGTGACATATTTGACCTTGCCTTCATTCTCTTTGAGAAGTCTTTCAAGATCGTCGTACATGATTCTGCCCTTATCATCTACTTCAGCATAGATGACTTTGCAGCGCTCACGCCATGAAAGGTCATTGGAATGATGTTCCATTCTGGTAGCAAGAACGAGATCATCTTCACTGGTGATCAGTGCCGACGCCAGCTTGTTAAGTCCGTCTGTAGTGTTGTTGACATAGACACAGGTATAGGTCTCAGGATCCGCGTTGACAAATTCCAGAACCTTATCCCGTGTACTGTTGTACAGATCCGTGGAATGGTTGGATTTAGGTGAAAATCCCCGTCCGATGGAGCCATACATGTTCAGTTCATTCTCCACTTCATCCAGAACCGGCTGGAGTGAAGGTGTCGTAGCGGCATTGTCGAAGTTGATCTGAGTTTTTGTCTTGCCGTTATCAAGCTTGATCTGCTGATCAACACCAACGATATAGTTACGGATATTATCTATAGTATATCCGCTGTCAGACGAGCCGCTGTCTTTCTGACTGCTCTCAGAACAACCTGGAAACATCATGATCATTGACATTATTAGAAAGAGAATGATCAATGACCTGGATCTGTATTTCATACATTACCCCTTTCTGGTTTTTCGAGCTCACGGAACGCGTCCTGACCCGCATATCTGAAATCCGCGAATCCTTTGTTGATAAGCAGTTCGTAGAAAACACATTTACCCATATCCATAAGCCCCATCGCTATGAACAGCGGTATGTCTACGAGCATGGATATTATGAATAATGCCGGCTCCGGAAGATTCATTCCGGAAACAAGAGCAGCAACTCCGAATGCAGGTATATATGCAAGCATTATATAAGGCATGTAATACAGGTACAGACGTACATAATTCATTTTGTTGCCGTACATCATCATCTTGCTCTCAAGCATTACATCCGTGATGCTTTTATCCGGATCATCAGCAAGTATATAGAAAGCCTGCGAAAAATTGAGAGCCGCAATGATGCCCGGGATAATGAAGAATATCGACCAGAATCCCACGATGAGCACCTGCAGGGCAAAAATCGCGAAAGTCTTGAGATAATACGGAAAACTCTCCGTCAGAGCACTGAGATCAGCTTTCCTGTTCCTGATATACGTTAATGTATACAGGCATTCACTCATTCTGAATACGCCGTTGAAGAAGAATGCGTAAACGATAACTACCAGTGAAGTTGCCGGCATCTGTCTGAGCATTGCAGGATCAGCATCCGTATATGCTGCCAGAAGATCAGCATTAGTCACAGGAAAGAAAATGCTCAGGACAGCCGGTATCCAGTTCATTGCAGCATAAAGAATGCAGATGCCAACAAGGAAACTCGTCAGAGTTCCCCTGGAATGGCTTTTGCACTTGGAAATAATCCTTACAGGATGTTCCTTGACTATGTAGTAACGTTTGAGTTCTTTCTCGGGCATATGGACACTACCTTAACTCCGCGCCGCACTTCTTGCCGAGCACCTTGATGATGCCGTTCATCTTCTTGTCGATCTGCTTGGATGTCATTGTGGAGTCATCATTTCCGATCTTGAGGCTGAGCATAACTGACTTCTTGCCTGCAGGGATCTGCTTGCCGCGGTACTCCTCTACGAATTTCAGTTCTTTGACCATGTACTTGATCGACTCGCGTATCTGCTCCCATGTCATGCCCTCGTCTACGAGAAGCGAGAGATCCTGCTCAACGAGCGGATACTGAGGCAGAGACTTGAATTCATTGGTCCTTGACGGATATGGAACGAGTCCGTCCGTATCGAATTCAAATGCTGCCGCATTGGTCATCTTGATACCTGACTCTGCGAGAGCTGCTACAGAAATCAGACCGATCGATCCGATCACCTTCTTGCCTGATCTGATATTCAGCCATACCTTTTCATCTGCCCAGGAAGGTTTTTCTTTCTGAACGAAATCCAGTGGCTCGCAGTGGCAGTATTCCGCGAGACCTTCGATCACACCTTTTACTCTGAAGAAGAGCGTTTTCGCGTCTTTGCCTACCATAGCGCCTGCAAGAAGGTTCCTGTGTACAGGAAGAACTTCCTCTTCGGTTGAAGGTCTGTATTCACCCTTCTCGAAGACCTGAGCAGCCTCGAAAATGCTGAACTCATCAAAATATCTGTAATTCTTGTCGATAGACTCAAGCATTCCCGGGATAAGGGATGATCTGAGATAACCCAGTTCCGGTGCCGGAGGTGTTGCGAGTCTGATTGAATTACCGGTATCGATACCTGCGGCATTGATGAACCTGACATCGATCCACGGATAAGTGAAGATCTCGTTCATTCCGCATCTGAATGCAAGATACTCTCTGAGATTCCTTGCAAGGTCAGCCTTTACCTGATGTACCGCTGATTCGAAGCTGATACGGAGCGGCTGTTTTTTGAAATATTCATAACCGATCAGTCTGGCTATATCGCCGAGGATATCGTCATGGATCGAAACATCCCCTGTTGATCTCCATGTCGGAGCGATGCAGTGATAGGTCTCACCATCGAAACTTACCTCATAGCCAAGTCTTGTCAGAATATCCTCGATCTCTGCCTGAGGCAGCACTTCACCGAGTCTCCTGTCAAGGAAATCCTGAGTGATATCGATCACTGCGTTCTCTGTCTTCACAGGATAATTATCTGTGAACGCTGAGAAAACGCATTCAGGATATATCTCTTTGAACAGAGAGAGAGCCATGGAGACTCCGAGATCTGCTCTCTGTGTGTCGATACCCTTCTCATATCTGAGCGCGGAATCAGTCTTCTCGTTGAAATAAGCAGTGGTACGTCTGATTCCCGGTGCTGTGAATACAGCGCACTCAAGGATAACGGAATCCGTAGTATCCAGGACGGAATCGTCCTTGCCGCCCTTGATGCCCGCAAGGTTAAGAGGTTTTCTGCTGTCGCATATTACGAGATGGTCATGAGTGAGCTCAAGATCCTTCTCATCAAGCAAGAGCAGTTTCTCGCCGTCTTCCGCAAGTCTGACGACGATCTGATCACCTTCAACATGTGTGCTGTCATAAGCATGCTGCGGAGCGCCTACAGCGAGCAGGACAAAGTTGGTGATATCTACAAGGGCGTTGATAGGTCTCATGCCTGCATTAGTGATAAGAGTCTTCATCCATGCAGGAGATTCCTTAACGTAGACATTGTCGATCTTGGTTGCTGTGAATCTGTTGCATCTCTCCGGCTCCTCTATAACTACCGGATACTCCGGCAGTCCTGAAGGAAGTTCGGTGCTGAGTTCATTGAACGGTACTTTGTATATTGCGGCCAGTTCTCTGGCGATGCCGTAATGTCCCCAGAGATCCGGTCTGTTGGACAGAGACTTATTATCAACTTCAAGAATAACATCATCAAGTCCGGCGACTTCCGCAACGCACTGACCGACTTCACACTCTACTCCGAGGTCTGTGAAATCTACGATCTCCCTTTCATCTGAAGGCGGGAAAATGTCTGCAAGGAAAACTTCTGTAGCGCCGCAGATCATTCCGTATGACGGAACTCCTCTGAGCTTGCTTTCCTTGATGAGCACAGGTTCGCCCTCGCCGTGCCATACGACTTCGGCGCCCGGCTTGGAAACACATACCTTGTGTCCTTCCTTAAGATTGGAACCTCCGCATACGATCTGCTTGAGCTCATCTTCCCCTACGTCTGTTATGCATACCTTAAGCATATCCGCATTCGGATGAGCCTTGATCTCCTTGATCTCACCGACAACTATGTCATGGAACTTGTCGGCAGTTCTGATAACATCCTCAACCTCAACAGTCCTCATAGTGAGGTCATATGCTATCTGATCATATGTGAGATCTTCAGGAAGACTGACAAATCTGTTAATGAATTTCATCGAAATATTCATAGCTGGCCTCCTTTCCTACTTGAACTGCTTGAGGAATCTCAGATCGGCACTGTGGAAGAGCCTTACATCATCGACACCGTAACGCATCATTACCAGCCTGTCCAGACCGATATTGGTATAAAATCCTGTCCATACGTCAGGGTCCAGATTAGCGGCTCTCAGTACGTTAGGATGGATAACTCCGCCCGGCATTACCTCGATCCAGCCGGCCTGGTTGCATGCCTTGCAGCCTTTGCCGCCGCACAGCAGGCATTCCATATCGATCTCGTATCCCGGTTCAGTGAACGGGAAGAATCCTTCTCTCATTCTCACGTTGACCTTGCGTCCGAATACCTTCTCGAGAATGGCCTCGATCATTACACGTCCGGAGCTGAAGGAGATATCCTTGTCTACGATAAGAGCTTCGTACTGGAAGAAAGCTCTCTCATGACGGGCATCAGTAGTCTCATTACGGTATACTCTGCCCGGATAAACGAATCTTGCCGGTGCGCCATGCTCGAGCAGGTATCTTACAGAACCGCCTGTCAGGTGCGGTCTGAGACAGAGTCTCTCGTTGCCCCTCTTGTTCTCAGTTCCTTCAAGCCAGTAAGTATCCATCGACGCTCTGGCCGGATGGTCAGCCGCGAAGTTAAGGTTATCGAAAGCGAATTTCTCGCTGCTTATATCATCTTCACTGTATATCTCAAAACCGAGAGATCTGAAGGCATCATTTAGGTCATAGCACATCTGTGTGATCGGATGAAGCGCGCCCTGAGGTACTTCAATTCCCGGAAGAGTCAGGTCGATCTCCTCATCAACGACTGATGCGTTTGCGATCAGTTCTTCTTCTTTCTCTCTGATCTTCTCAGCAAAAAGGTTCTTGACCTCATTCGCCTTCATACCTACAGACTTTCTCATGTCCGGTTCAAGGCTGCCGAGGCTCTTGAGCACTTCCTGCAGTGAGCTCTTCTTACCGGTCAGTTCCTTGCGGATCTGCTCGAGTTTCTCCCTGTCAGGAGCTCCCGCGATACTCTCGAAACCTTCTCTGCGAATCTGTTCGAGCTTTTCTAACATCTCTTATCCTCCTTTGTGTCAGCGAAATGGCCCGTATTGACACATTCCGTTCCCTTCACATTATCTATGTATATTATCACACCATACCTTTGCCGGTGTAGATTTTAGGCTCTTCCTTTCCTCTCAGAACTCTGAGGGCTCCGGAACACATTGCCTCCTGCTCGACCTCATTCTCATAGACGTAGACAGGAGCGATCCAGCCTACATATTCTCTGATATAATCGAGCAGCTCCGTAAATCGTGTATATCTTCCTGTGATCAGGATACCGTCTACCTGACCTTTGAGAACCGTCGCCATGGAGCCGATATACTTGACGATATTATATCCGAGAGCCTCCCAGACAAGAGCGGCATCCTTGTCTCCTGCCTTGACTCTGGCATAGATCTCATCAGCATCCGATGTACCGAAGTGAGATACGAATCCTCCTGTACCGGTACAGAGACGGCGCATTTCCTTGACCGTATGTGTCCTGAAATAGTCAAGCACTTCCATGAGCGGAAGTGAGCCGGTTCTTGTTGCGGTAAAAGGTCCTTCTCCGCCGGCTCCCTGATTGCAGTCAACCTGCCTGCCACAGTCCTGAGCGGCTATCGTGATACCGCCGTCGATATGAGCGACAACGAGTTTTGACTTCTTGTAGTCCAGACCATGAAGCTTGCAGTGATGCATTGCTGTACCGCGGAGATTGAGGGCATGTGATTCTGTGCGTCTCTTGATCTCCTTAACACCGGTAACTCTGGCTACATCCGTGTATTCATCTACACAGATCGGATCGACCATAAAGAGTCTGCCGCCGTATTTCTGCTGCATCTCATACGCCAGCTGTACACCCAGTATTGACGGGTGGATGGTATGACCCACATTATGTCTTATATCATCCAGAAGAAGATCGTTGACCTCAAACGTACCGGATGGTACCGGGTAACATCCACCTCCTCTTCCGACGAATGCATCGACATCTGAAAGGTCGATGTTGTTTTCTCTGATAAAATCTCTGATCACACCCATCCTGTAGCTGAACTGATCATTCACGTCCGCAAATGAATTCAGGACTTCAGCATCATGAGTGACAGATGTCTGAAAGATCTTGTTGCGGTCTTCAAAGAGCGCAAGCTTGGTGGATGTGGAACCGGGATTGATTGTAAAAATCTTGTAAGTATAATTCTTCATTGCTCTCTCCGTATCAGCTCTGAATATGATCATACTGCAGATATAATTCAAAAAGGCGGCTGCCTCTGAAGGAGCCGCCTGACATTGCCCGATGTGCCGCCTTACGCTCCTTCTCTATTCTTCTAAAACAGGAGACCTCCGATCTTCATAAAGAACGGAAGGAACGCAGCCGAAAATACAGCCATCAGCTTGATGACTGAGGAAAGCGACTGTACAGCGGTATTTTCGAAATACATACCTGAATTGTTGAAAGTTGTAATGAGTACTGACCCTGTGACGATTACCGAAATAATGAAGCCTGCGAGGCTTGAGACACCGCAGAACAGACCAATTACAACGGTAAGAGCAAGAGCTGTCAGAACAGGCAGAACAGCGCCTCTGAGAGACTCTGCCGCGCCTGCGTCTTCGTCATTTCTGCCTATAGCTCTCATAGCGACTCTTGAAGTAACACGAACGGAACCAATCAGCATTCCGGTCAGAACAAAAGCACTGCAGGCACCGACAATGATGCCGCCGAATACATGAAGAGACATGATATCAATGACCTGATTCTCATTTGATAAGCTCAGTGCACAGAAAATAGCCATTGCCGCAACGGAACCTGCAGCTGTCCTGTAAGTCCTCGCGATGATTCCTGTTTTAACAGCAGTTCTGAACAGGGCATCGGACATCTTCTCCATGTCCTCATCCCCTTCCTTCAATCCGGAAGAAATGATATCTGATGAACCTGTGGAAAGGATCGACAGTCCTGAAATCGCGGATATGGATCCGAGAATGGAGCACATTCCCGCGGCGCAGAGCGCCAGACCGTAAAAGCTGGCAAAATTGTACGATACGATGATCGCCGCCAGCAGGATGACTGAATACACAGCGGTCGTAATCATACCGCTGCCGAGATTGAACAGGACTCTGGACTGTCTGCTGTAGTTCTTGCTTATGACATATATCTTATTGTCAGATGAGAAGAATCTGCTGATTTCCGAAAGAATGATACCTGCAGCTATACCTGCTGCGGCTGACCATGCATAGACAAAACTCTGCATCATATCCAAACTGAAATACATGCAGACCGCAATTGAAACAATACCCGCCGCGATGCAGCCTATATCAGCTCCTCTGGAAGGATCGTTGCCTATCCCCGCTCTCTGCGTCAGAACACCTATAACAGACCCTGCGATACCTGCCGCATAGACAACAAGAATGAATCTGGAGGATGTCCCATTGGTAAATGTGGAGGTGACACCGGACGTGGCAACAGCGACATCCGCGAGCATTATGGTTGAAGCTGCAGCTATTATGAATGATCCCGCGTAATCAGCCCCAGCTCCCGCAAAATATCCTGCCCTGTCCGTAAAATCCCTGGAAGATACCGCAAGCGAATATGAAGATGAATATACATCTCCGCCGGTATGCAGCATAGTTGCGACGACCGAAGCGCCGAAAGCGAACGGAGCCGCAACATCCATGACAGTCTCGCCTTTCATAAGACTGAATGCAATAAGCATGACAGCAAGGCAAAGAGCGGAAGTGAACAGTCCCGTTACAGCTCCCGATCTGTAAGAAGCTTTGATCGATGAGCGGATATCCCCTGCGGTTGATTCATTATATGACGAAACAGATCCTCTGACGTAAGGAAGAGAACCCGAATAGATACATGCAAAAGAAACCACCGCGCCGGTCAGGCATGCGGCAGCATTTTTCCACCCGGTCGCAAGTCCTGTTGCCAGACAGGAAAGAACAACAAGAGCAATAACCTGGAAAAGATGATAATTCCAGAAATTGGTATTCCTGCTGTGTATTGTTCCGTACAGTCTTGCGGCCTCTTTGCCTGTGCCCATCCTGCTCTTAAGCCAGGATAAGAAGAATGCGCAGCAGGCTGCAGCGGCAATAATACATACAATAGAAACTATCTTATACATCGGATAACTGCCTCAGTATAAATTACAAATATAATCAGTTATTGAATATAGCGACTATAGCAAGTGAAACAACGATATATATGATCGCGGCTATCGTTGTGATCCTGGACAGCAGCGCGTCATATCCTCTGCTCTTGCGCTTTCCGAAGAGCTGCTCTGCACCACCCGCGATGGAACCCGAGAGTCCGTCACTGTTTCCTGACTGCAGCAGGATGCTGACAATAAGAATAATGCTTGAAATAAGAAGTAGCACCATAAGAGCTGTATGCATAAAATCCTCCAAAACAGTTTAATCAGAATTAAAGTGTCCGACTCTGATATCCAAAATCGAACACTTTATAATAACACTTGATAATTAACGTGTCAATGACGCCTATTTAAGAGCTGCTGCAGCTTCTACGATGGTCGAGAAGTCATCTACCTTAAGGCTTGCGCCGCCGATCAGACCTCCGTTGATATCAGGCTTTGCAAGAAGATCTGCCGCGTTGGATGCCTTCATGCTGCCGCCGTAGAGGATGAGAATATCATCAGCTGCTTCGTTGTCATACATTCCGCCGAAGACTCCTCTGATGAACGCGCACATTTCTTCAGCCTGATCAGGAGTAGCAGTTTTGCCTGTGCCGATAGCCCAGATAGGCTCATATGCGATAACGACTCTGGTTGCATAATCGCGAGGAATACCTTCAAAATCCGCAAACAGCTGGCTTGCTACAAATGTCTGCTCTCCCTTGCCTTCTCTTACTTCGAGAGATTCGCCGACGCAGAGGATAGGAATGATATCTGTCTGAAGCAGAGCTTTGAGCTTTTTGTTTACTGTTTCATCAGTCTCACCGAAATACTCTCTTCTTTCGGAGTGTCCGATAATGCAGTAATTAACACCGATCTCTTCGAGCATTGGTACGGAGATTTCTCCTGTAAAAGCTCCGGACTTCTCGAAGTGTACATTCTGCGCGCCGAATCCTATACCGCTTCCCGCAAGGCCCTCACCTACAGCTGTAAGCTGTGTGAAAGGAACAAGTACAGCGACATCCTCAGCATTTGAGAAATTCTTTGCCTTGAGTTCAGCGGCAAAAGCAGCGGCCTCAGATGTAAGTTTATTCATTTTCCAGTTGCCTGCGATAAGAAATTTTTTCATTTTGGTCTCCCTTCCCCTTTTGATTTTATTTATCTTCAATAATTGCTATACCAGGCAGTTCTCTTCCTTCGAGGAATTCGAGGCTTGCCCCTCCGCCTGTACTGATATGAGTCATCTTGTCTTCAAGTCCGAACTGTGTAACAGCAGCCGCGCTGTCTCCGCCGCCGATGACTGTTACCGCGTCAGACTCTGCAAGAGCCTCTGCGATGGCTTTGGTTCCTACGGCAAAGTTCTCCATCTCGAATACGCCCATAGGTCCGTTCCATACGATAGTCTTCGCTCTGGAAATTGCTTCCTTGTATAGAGCGATCGTCTTAGGTCCGATATCCAGTCCCATTCTGTTGTCAGGGATCGCGTCCACATCATATACGTCATGAGGCGAGTCATTTGCAAACTCATCAGCGCATACCACATCGACAGGAAGCAGGAACTCAACGCCCTTTTCGGCAGCCTTCTTAAGGA
>JBGUJM010000075.1:0-6528 GCA_045113935.1 Anaerovoracaceae bacterium | reverse complement strand
AGGCCATGCACTCAACATAATAATGTGTTTCCTGTCGGTAGTCGTTCACGGCGTGCGTCTGAACGTACTCGAGTTCTCGGGTCAGGTCGGCCTCGAGTGGACAGGACTGCCATATGAACCATTTAAGAAGTTGAATAAATAGAAAAGGAGAAATTATTATGAATCTTGCATTTATAGGTATGGCTGCAGCTCTTGGTTTATCTGCTGCTGGTTCTGCATTCGGTGCCGGATTTGCCGGTATGTCTTCGGTAGGCGCATGGAAGAAGTGCTACGCTGCAGGAAAGCCTGCTCCGTTCATTATGATCGCGTTCACCGGTGCTCCTCTTACACAGACCATTTACGGCTTCCTGCTGATGAACTTTATCAACGGCGCAAACTGCGATCCGGGCATGGCTCTCGGCGTAGGTATCTTTGGCGGACTTGCCATTGGTATGTCGGCTCTCTTCCAGGGCAGATGCGCTGCTGCTGCATCTGATGCTCTTGGTGCAACGGGCAAAGGTACTGCAAACTACTTCATCGTTATCGGTATCGTAGAGACAGTAGCGCTCTTCACACTGGTATTCGGACTGCTGCTGCTCAACAGCTAATAACCGCGCTGTATCATGCAGCACAACTTCCGGCTGCATAGGAGCGGCCGGGCCGTGACGGATACAGATCAGTATCCGGAAAGGTTTGAGTTGCAATACAATAACAAACTCCTGCCGTTATAGCGGCAGGAGTTTTCATGTTCCGGCTTTTCCGGGATTGCATCTGTAATTAAGCAACGCAAAAAGCTGAAATAATCAGGCATTTGTTATATACTGTTTTGCGGAAAGAGTATTGAAAGGACAGGAAATGGAAAGCAACGGCAGGATTTACAGAGAAGGATTCAGAGACGGTATCCCTATAGGACTGGGGTATTTTGCTGTCGCGTTTTCTCTGGGTATCGCTGCGCACGGATATGGTTTCGGTCCCCTGCATGGATTCGTCGCCAGTCTGCTGACGTATGCTTCCGCAGGACAGTATATAGGTTTTTCACTGTATGCTGCCAACGCGACGCTGGTGCAGCTGATCATTCTCACCATCATTACTAACGCAAGATATATCCTGATGGGGGTCACCCTCAATCAGCGCATGCCTGCCGGGACTTCTCTGGGCAGGCGTGTGGCGGTCGGCACCACCATTACAGACGAGATATTCGGTATCACCATAGCAAGACCGGGGATACCTTCACCGTATTACGGATTCGGAGCATGGACCGCAGCAGTGCCGATGTGGGCTCTGGGAACGACCATTGGAATTGTGACAGGGACCGCTTTGCCGGCAAGGATCGTCAGCGCGCTCAGCGTCGCGATCTTCGGCATGTTCCTCGCAGTCATCATCCCGCCTGCGCGCAAGGACCGCATGATAGGCATTGCAGTCGCTGTCAGTTTTGCATGCTCATATGCAGCCGCATATCTTCCGGCGTTGTCAGGCATATCTTCGGGCAACAGGACGATATTCCTGACACTGATCATATCTTCGCTCTTTGCCCTGGCTGCGCCGCGTACAGGTGAACCGGCAGAGGAAGAGAGCAATAAAGAGGGGGCGGTGTGAGATGAGCAGTGGTATCTATATCTGGATATACATATTCGTCATGGCTTTTGCCACATGGTGCATGCGTGTCATCCCGTCTCTTGTGATGAAGAAACCTATCGAGAGCAGGTTTGTGCAGTCATTCCTGTATTATGTACCATATGTGACGCTGGCGGTGATGACATTCCCGGCGATCATCGAGACGACGCAGTCACCGGCAGCAGGCGCCGTTGCGTTTATCGCAGGCATCCTTGCTGCGTGGCTTGGAGTCAGGCTGCTGGGAGTGGCGGTGATATGCTGCATCACAGTGCTTATCATGGAATTGTTCCTGTGATCAGGATGTTCATATCTTAAGAATCGATATAGGAGGGCCGTTATGATTGATTTTATGAAGCTGCAGAACGGAAATGAAATCTGCGGAGTGGCAGCAGAAGGCGTACCGGGAGAAGAAATCAACCTGACCGAAGAGACTGCAGGTGCGATAGCAGGAGCTTTTGCATACTGGCTGGGATTCAAGGTCGGCAAGAATCCATATGATCTCAGGATCGCTGTGGGCAATGATTCAAGATTGTCTGCGGATATTCTCAAGAGCGGGATCCTCAAGGGTATCGCAATGTTCGGAGCAGAAGGATATGATGCAGGTCTGGCTTCTACGCCGGCTATGTTCATGTCGACTGTCATGCCGCAGCTTGATTTCGACGGAGCCGTCATGATCACTGCGGGCCATCTGCCATGGAACAGGAACGGTTTCAGACTGTTCACCAAAGGGGGGCCTCTCGAAGAGGAAGACATTGCGTCCATACTCAGGACTGCGAGCAGATACAATTTTGTCGGCGAATTCTATGAGGAGAGGGAAACCAATGTCCTTCAGATGTATGCTGCATATATGAGGCAGATGATCTCGCTCGGACTCAAGGATGTCCCGGGCGGATTATCGGGTATGCATATAGTAGTAGACGCCGGCTGCGGGACCGGAGGTTTTTTTGCGAAACAGATTCTCGAGCCTATGGGCGCAGATATCAGTGGCAGTCTCTTTCTCGAACCTGAGGGCATATTCCCTGGCCGCGAACCGGACCCGGAAAGCGAAATTGCCATGGCATCTCTATGCAAGGCGGTAGCAGACAACAACGCGGATCTCGGTATCCTGTTCGATGCTGATGCAGGGAGAGCGGCGTTTGCCGGACCGGGAGGACGCCCGGTAGCAGGGGATGAAATCATTGCTCTGGCTGCGGCTCTGGCTGCTGAAGATTATCCGGGCGGAACAGTCGTCACGGACAGTATCACATCAGATGAGCTCCATGACTTCCTTGAGAGCAGGCTGGGGCTGAAACACCTGAGATACAAAAAGGGTTACCGCAACGTGATCAACAAAGCGGCAGAGATCAACAGTGCCATTGATGAAGATGCAAAGGACAAAGCGTTTCTGGCGATAGAAACATCAGGGCATGCGGCTTATTCAGACAACTTTTTCCTTGATGACGGAGCGTTCCTGGCTGTTCAGATCATCATCAATGCGGCCCGTCTCAGAAGCGAGGGAAAAGATATCATGGCTCTGACCGAAGGACTCCGTTCACCGGCAGAGTCACATGAGTTGAGAGTATCCCTTGAGTGCGAAGATTACGGGGATCTGGGGTCAAGGATCCTGGAAGATGTGGAGAAATGGGTAAAAGAGACATCTGGCCTTGAACTGGTGACTCCGAACTATGAAGGAGTCAGAGTCAGCTTCAGAGTACCTGATGAAAAAGGCGGTGAGGCGAAAGGCTGGTTCCTGCTGAAGGATTCTCTGCATGATCCTGTGATGGAACTCAATATTGAGTCAGACACAGAAGGGGCCTGCGTTAAGGTGATTGAGAAACTGTATGACTTCATGGGACGATACGAAGGGGTAATGCTCCGACCGTGATCTCGGTGATCAGAAATAAATCAGGATAGGATTCATAGAAAAAGATGGAAGAAAACAAGAGCAAGGGAAAGAAAAAGAAAAAGTCAGCAAGACGCATAGCGTCAGACATAATTATGGTATGTCTGGCTGCTATTGTCGTGATCTCCGGCTGGAAAGTGTATACCATAATGCACAACTATAAGGTGAACCGGGATATATACAAAAAGGTTAACGAAGTGGCACAACCTGAGGGATTCACCGGGGATATCGATTTTGACGCCCTGCATGAGATCAACAAAGATGTCGTGGCCTGGATCTACTATGAGGGCACTAACATCGATTATCCGATCGTACAGGGATCTGATAATGATTATTACCTGCACATCACAGTTGACGGCAACTGGGCGGTAGGCGGAACTCTTTTTGTTGATGCTGTCACTGAAAAGCCGTTCGAACAGTTCAACACCATAGTATATGGTCATCATATGCAGGATGGCTCGATGTTCGGTGACATCAAAAAACTCAAGGATCCGGAGTATGCTGCAGAACACCCGCAGCTGGAACTGATCACGCCAGAAGGCAAGTATCATCTCCTGATCTGCGCATTTCTCAATCAGCCGAGCGACAGTGAGATCTACAAGACCAACTATGATGAAGAGGATATCGAGGGCAAGCAAGGATATATTGATATGGTGAATTCTCTTGCGGCGTACACTACGGACGAAAAAATGAAGCCGGATGACAGGCTTGTGATACTCAGTACGTGTGCGTATGAGTACCAGAATGCGAGATATATGGTTGTCTGCAAGATGACACCATGGGAATAATGTGATAAAATATATGTGCTTTTCTCTGATGGGAAGCAATATCCGGCAGCGATTCAGCATAGAAAGGATGAGGATTATGGATTATAAGATGACGATCGCCGGCCTTGAAAGGCACCTTCCGCTTTGCAAGATCACTGATGATCTGTATATTGCGGGATTCATTATGTTTAATGACGTTGAGATTACGGAAGCCACTGCTGCAGAGCTGCTCAAACTTGCACCTGACTTTGATGTCCTGCTCACAGCCGAGACTAAAGGCATTCCGCTGACATATGAGATGGCCCGTCAGTCCGGCAAGCCATACATCGTTGCGCGCAAAGGAGCTAAACTCTATATGCAGGACGTTGTGACGGTACACGTCAAGTCGATCACCACCAGCCATGTACAGATGCTGTGCTTGGGCAAGGATGAATGCGACAAGCTCCGCGGCAAGCGGATCCTGATCGTCGATGACGTCATCAGCACAGGCGAATCTGTTGCCGCTCTCGAGCAGCTGGTTGAGACCGTAGACGGTAAGACAGTAGGAAAATTCGCGGTTCTTGCAGAAGGTGAAGCTGCAGACAGGGAGGATATCACTTATCTTGAATATCTGCCTCTCTTCAACGCTGACGGCACACCACAATAGGAATCTGTTCGTTATTTTGGACAATAACACTCCGGCGCCCTGCAAACAGGGCGCTTTTTTGGTTAAAAGTACGATAAAATTCAATTGTTCTGTATTCTGTGCACAATTTTTGTTCTTAATTTTGTATTCGGGTACAAAAAGTGTTGACACACAATCTTCACAATGGTATTATCGCACTGTACTTATTGAAAGGAGATCTGTATGTATTTCGCATCCGATCTGATTATTATCAGCATTATAGGCGTCCTCCTGGTCGGCAGACTTGAGAGAGACGGATTTATGCTGTAGGGCGATGTGAGTGCAAGATCGAATTTCTGACCTGAACCAGAAAGCCCGCAGCAATGCGGGCTTTAATGATGAAGGTAACTTATCAACTATTGCTTCAATCAATTTAATAATTCTAAGGTATTAGAAGGAGAAAAAGATTTATGAAGAAGAATTGGACAAAGTTTTTTGTCGTAGCACTGTCAGCAATGATGGTATTCGCTATGACAGCATGCGGCGGCGGATCAAGTGACAGCGGCAGCGAAGGCGGCACCCTGAAACTCGGCGGTATCGGCCCTGTAACAGGTCCTGCAGCAATTTACGGACAGGCAGTTGACCGCGGTGCACAGATCGCTGTTGACGAGATCAATGAGAACAATCCTGATGGCGTTCAGCTTGAGTGGAAAATGGAAGATGATGAGCATGACGCTGAGAAGTCAGTTAATGCTTATAACAAGCAGGTAGATGACGGCATGCAGATACTTATTGGTACTGTAACTACTGCACCTTGTACAGCAGTTGCTGCAGTAGCAGCTGAGGACAGAATGTTCGCTCTGACTCCATCTGCATCCGGTACTTCTGTAACAGAAGGAAATGACAACGTATTCCAGCTCTGCTTCGCAGACCCTAACCAGGGACTTGCTGCAGCTGAGTACTTCGCTGAGAATTTCCCTGATGCAACAGTAGGTGCTATTTACAACAACTCTGACAACTACTCATCCGGAATTTTTGCTAAGTTCAAGGAAGAGTATGAAAAGTCAGGCAAGAAGGTAGTAGAGGCTGCATTCCCTTCAGATGACAACGCTAACTTTGAGGCTCAGCTGAATGAAATGAAGAACAACAATGTTGATCTCATTTTCATGCCTATTTACTACACACCGGCTTCCAACATCATGAACCAGGCTAAGAAGATGGGATATGCTCCACAGTTCTTCGGCTGTGACGGCATGGACGGAATCCTGACAATGGAAGGATTCGATCCTGCAGTTGCTGAGGGCCTCCTCTTCATTAACCCGTTCATCTCCACATCTGATGATGAGAAGGTTCAGAACTTCGTTAAGAAGTATGAAGAAGCTTATGGCGAAACACCTAACCAGTTCGCAGCTGATGCTTATGACTGTGTATATGCAGTATATGATGCATTCGGAAAGACTGGTCTTGATGCAAGTGCAAGCTCCGCAGATATCTGCGAGGCTATGATCAAGGTATTCACAGGCGGAGACTTCACATTCAGCGGTCTGACAGGTAATGACATGCAGTGGGATGCTTCCGGTGAAGTAACCAAGATTCCAAGAGTATGCGTAATCGAGAACGGTGAATATGCTGAGAAATAATCAGCATGAACTGAGTAGTGACTAATTGTGCATAGTCGATAA
>JBGUJM010000074.1:0-45526 GCA_045113935.1 Anaerovoracaceae bacterium | reverse complement strand
GTAGACCATGCTCCCGGCCATAAAGCCGGACTGATTGATGATCAGTAACAGTCCGACGATCAAAACGGCTATCCGTTTTGCTCCTTTAGGTCGCTTTAACATATTCCCTCCTATCTATAAACAACTGAGATATTTGTTGCGTATTTGTTGCTTTATATTATACAGAAAAATGGTTATTATTAATATGGAAATACGATAGTTGTTTTTTTCACATTGAAAGCAGATTCCTGATACGAATGAAGTCTCATTGAACAGGGTGGATTGTTTATAGAACGTTTCAAACATGCTACAATCATGTTCAGAAATATCAGTCAGAGAACTCTTATGAAAGGCTGTAATGAAAAAGAAACCTGATAAAAAAACAAAGCATCAGTCCGGACAAAGTGAAAAGAGGATAACTGTAGAAAAAAGCAGCGTCATTGTTCTGGCAATATCTGCAGCTGTATTTGTGATTATGTTATTCTGGCTCTATTCCGGAGATATAATGAAAGGCGCCGGAGAAATCTTTGCGATGGGCGGCAGTGAAGTGATTGAATTTGAAAAAGCCACCGTCAATGAGATTCTGAGTGAAGATCTGCAAATCGACGAGGTGGCTGATGGAGCTTACGTCGGAACGCAGGAACTTGCTGTCACAGTGAAAAGCGGCCGGTACAAAGGTGAAGATATGGTTGTATATAACTATGTTGGTCCGCTTTCCGGAGTACCTGTATCTGTGGGTAACAGTGTCACTATAACCATCAAGACCCATACAGACGGCGTCCACACTGCCACCGTTTATGAATTCAACAGAATTCCGGTACTTGCCGTATTCATTCTGCTCTTCTGCGCGGTAATCATTCTGATCGGAGGACGCACAGGCCTGAAATCACTCATAGGACTGATATTTACAATTATCTGTCTGTTCGCGATACTGATTCCGCTCCTTCTCAAGGGAGCTCCAACCATAATAACGACTTTTGCCATGTGCGCCTATATAGCTTTGGTAAGCTTTACGATCCTGGGCGGAATACACAGAAAGACCATAAGTGCGTTTCTCGGCACAGTATCCGGAGCGTTTCTGGCGATGTTGTTCGGCCTGGCTGTACAGTATTTTGCAAAAATTGACGGTCTCAGGCTTGAAGATGCGGAACCTCTGCTTCAGCTCAAGTACGCCGGCCTTACAATACACATCAAAGGTCTTCTCGTTGCAAGCATCATTATCTGTGCGCTGGGAGCAGTCATGGACGTTGCCATGAGTATTTCTTCTTCACTTGAAGAAGTCCATGCAGCCAATCCGAAGCTCACAAGAAATCAGCTCTTCAGGTCAGGCATGAACATCGGACGTGATATGGTAGGTACGATGACCAACACGCTGATCCTTGCTTTCCTCGGAGGCGAATTTACTCTGATGATTTTTTTCTATTCCCGAGGTCTTACTTTCTATCATCTTTTCTCAACTGCTTTTGTTGCTCTGGAAACGATCAGCGGGCTGTCGTCCAGTCTCGGAATGGTTCTGGCTATTCCGCTGACTGCTTTGATCTCTTCAACCCTGATAGCAGGTGGCAGGAAATAGCATGGTTTCAGACATCGAGATAGATATAAATAAACGATCAGGCAATTTATCCGGCACATTGCTGGAGTGGTATGACAGAGAAGGAAGGACCCTGCCATGGCGGCAGGATCCTTCCCCTTATCATGTATGGCTTTCGGAGATCATGCTGCAGCAGACCCGTGTTGAAGCTGTCAAGGAGTACTATGCACATTTTCTGGAAGTCCTTCCTACGATTGAAGCTCTGGCAAAAGCAGATGAGGACCTCTATATGAAGCTATGGCAGGGTCTGGGCTATTACAGCCGTGTCAGGAATCTTCATAAAGCTGCGGTGCAGATCATGGAAAAATATGCCGGCCGCATGCCGGAGACATCCTCTGAGCTGCAGAAGCTGGCGGGAATCGGTCCTTATACAGCAGCTGCCATTGCTTCTATATGTTTTGATGAAAGGATCCCGGCCATCGACGGGAATCTCCTCCGCGTGTTTTCACGGATGACCGGTTACGATCAGGATATCAGATCCGGTGCCGCAAAAGCAGCAGCGCGTAAATACTATGAAGAGATATTCCCGCAGACCCGCTGCGGAGATTTCAATCAGGCACTGATGGACCTCGGCGCGTGCATCTGTATCCCTAACGGAGCTCCGCTTTGTGAGGATTGTCCATGGGAAGGTCACTGCAGTTCCAGGGCTGACGGAACCTGTCTGCACCTTCCGGTCACCCGTCCCAAGGCAGATCGGACCATAGAACACAAAACTGTTTTTCTTATCTATTATCAGGGCAGACTTGTCCTGCGAAAACGCCCCGGACAGGGTCTTCTGGCCGGTCTCTATGAATATCCTAATGCCGATGGTACCCTGCAGGGTCAGGAAATCACTTCTTATCTGAAAACGCTTGGATTCTCTCCAGTCCGGATCCGCGCCCTTCCTGCATCAAAGCATATCTTCACTCATAGAGAATGGCATATGTCAGGCTGGGAAGTCCTCGCTGATAAGTTGTCTGATGATTTCACCGGAGTCATGGAAAACCATGATCTGCTTCTGGCTTCAGAGTCTGAACTCCGGGATGTCTACTCTATCCCGTCCGCCTTTTCCGGATATACTGAACAGATACATACAGAATATCTGAAATAATAAACAGCCGGAGCGGTGCTCCGGCTGATGTAATTACGTCTTTAGTTTTCTAATTTCCGAAGTCTTTGGCCGCTATGAATCCATATGCGCTGTCTGCGTTGCAGACAGCCCTTTTGATCGCTTCGCTCATGACCACCGCGGAGAGAGATCCGACAAGATCCTGATCTGCCTCTACATTTCCGACCGATACCGCGTAGATGCTGTCACCGTCTGCACTGGTATGCACAGGCCGTATGGAACGCGCAAAACCGTCATGCGTCATGCCGGCGATCTTGCACAGCTGGGATTTACCGAACGAGGCATTGGTTATTACCACGCCGAGAGTGGTGTTTCCGGTGAACTTATTGTCCTTGACCGCTGTATCAGTCGCCATATACTCCAGGGTGTCCCTGAAGCCTTTCCCATCCTCAGTCAGAAGCCCGGCTATTTTCTTGCCCGTCTTCCAGTCATATACGTCGCCAAGCGCGTTGACAACTACAACTGCTCCTATCTTAAGGTCACCTACCCTTATTGCATAGCTCCCTATGCCTGCTTTCATGCATGTTTCCATACCGGCTATCTTGCCGACTGTCGCTCCGCATCCTGCCCCATAGTTGCCATCCTTATAATTCGGAGACTCCATGGCAATGCGGGCAGCTTCATATCCCATTTCAGCGTCAGGGCGGACCGATCCGTCACCGACGGAGAGATCGAAAAGATCGGACTGTGCTACCAGAGGTACTTTTGCCACTCCGGTATCGTAACCTATGTTCTTCTCTTCCAGATACTTCATTACGCCATCAGCGGTCCCGAGACCGTAGGCGCTTCCTCCTGCCAGTACGATCGCATGGATACCCGATGCCGCGGCAAGAGGATCCAGCAGTTCTGATTCGCGTGAAGCAGGGCCTCCGCCCCGCACATCCAGGCCGGCGGCCATCCCGTCCTTGCTGATAAACACGGTGCATCCCGTTCCGGCTTTTTCATTCTCTGTCTGCCCTATCGCGACTCCTCCGATATCAGTGACAGAGATCTCTTCGGCATCGGCTGTCACATCATCAGAATTCTGACCGGTGTCTGCCGGCGCATCATCAGAATTCTGTCCGGCATCTGCTGACTGCTCAGGAGATGGATCCTGATCCTGGGCAGCGGCCTCATTCTCCGCCGCATTGTCATTTGTACCGGTTGTCCGCGACGCGTATCCCGCATTACCTCCGCATCCGGCGGCAGCCCAGACAAGCATCAGCATCAGACATACAAGCGCTGCCAATCTTCGCAAATAAATATTCCTTTTCATCATTCCGCTCCTTCTTCTGCAGCGTATTTTTATCTCTGAATGATTCTATCCCTGTACTGTTGCTATGTACTCAGTATTCTCCGGCATTCTGATACCGGGATCGTTTACGGTAACAGCAGGTGTTTTTCCCTGTTCCTCCATTCCCATTACGAAATGGCAAAGTGCTATGCCTACATCGATTTTCTGAAGGTCGCCCGTCTTCTCACTGACATATCCTTTGTCCCTTTTCTCATAGAAGTGGTATTTGTCTCCGCAGACAACGATCCTCCATGGCTGTTTGTTGACGGCTGACGGCGCCCATCTTACCATTTCCATCAATTCTGAAATATCTCCCCCGGCATCAAGCGGATTATCGAAAGATCCGCTGAAAAACAGCTTTTCCGGCGGCAGACGGTGATCCGCGCCGACGCCTTTCCTCATCATAGTCTCTTTTATCGATTTTTTATTTGCCGGGTATCCCAGAGGGCTGACGCACGGCATCATGTACCCGTCTTTCAGGCCTGATTCTTTCTCGAAGACTTCCCGCTTCATAGTACCGCCGATCCATACTGTTCCTATTCCCAGCGACCATGCATACAGGATCAGTTTTTCAAAGGAGTATCCATATGCCACATCCGCATACTCGCCCTTCCTTACGATCCCCGCAACATATGTTTTTTCTCCCGACAGAACAGGACTCGACAGTCCATGTTCATCAGCATCAAGAATGATGAACTCCACCGGAATGTCAAAGGGATTCGAAAGATCCGCAATGTACTGTTCCAGCCTGATCCTGTCCTCATCCCTGAGTTTATTACCATCAAAGGTACGCACGCTTCTTCTGCCCCTGATAACATCCATCAAATGATCCATGATACGTCACCCTTCCTCTCTATTCTGCTGATCCGCCTCCGCCGCCTGCAGCTCCGGCAGTGGCCCGGTCACTCATCATGTGCTGCAGTGTCACAAGTATCGCTACTATGATATGCTCATGTTCCGGCTTATAGATATCAATACAGTACTTGTCGTGTATGGACAGCATTTTCTGCCCTATTACTGCTGCTGTATCGCCATTTTCATCAAGAATCGTAAAATTCAGGCCAAGGATATTCCCCCTGAGCTGCCAGCCAAGTCCTTCAATGTTTGTAATGTCCTTGATAAAATGAAGCAGCTCATTGGACAGTTCAAAAGCTGTTCCGTCAGCCATGGATATAAAATGACGTTCATGAAGCGTCAGGAGCTTTCTCTCGATATGCGCGACATGAACTCCTTTCGCATCAGTGATATCTGTTTTATCATGGATCGACGGAAATTGTGTCTCTGCCTGATATACTATATTGCCGTTATTATCAGTGATGTCTATATGATGATGCAAAGTGAACACTTTAGTAGAAGTAAACAGCGACCGTGCCGGGACGCCATACTCCTCAACATTATTGATATTCGCCTGTTCTCCTGCTTCACGGAATCTGTGATATTTTGAATCTACTGCCATTTTTTCTCCTTGATTTAACTGATTTGCCGCTCTGCCAGTGCGGTTCATTTATTTCGGGTACATAATGAATTTTATCATACGGCTGTTCGGAACGTCAGTATTAATACGCCTGCATTAATATTTTCTACTGCGAAAACAGCCCCTCCGGTTCCGGTCTGAACCAGGGGAGCTGTTTCCGTTTTGCAATCATACTTATGATTTTTTCTGTAAAGCTGCAGCTTAATCGTCTATCGTCCTGGACAGTTTGGCTCCCATCGGAGAAGTTTTGTCCGCAATGAATGTTCCCTGCGCACGCAGAGGACCATCATACTGATCATGAGTCAGAATGTAGAATGTCTTTTCACCAAGCATCTCAAATACTCTTTCGATCGTCTCCTCCAGCGGAAGTCCGTTATCCAGCAGGTATTTGTTGAAAGCATAGAACTTCTGATACTTCTCTGAAGTGTAGTATGGATCATCCGGATCTATAGCGTAACGAGCAGGTCTGTTCTCGTCGCTCTTATACAGATCTGTCTGGATAAATCCCGGACAGAATACTGAGATGTCGATGTCGTCTCCGGCTGCCTCAAACTGCTTATAAGTGGATTCCGCAAGTGCTACAGCGGCATGCTTGGTGGCAAAATAAGCAGGGCCCGGTCCTGATGTAATAAGACCCGCGATCGAGCATACATTGAGAATCTGGCAGTGATTGCCCTGCGCTCTCATCTGCGGGATGAAGTTTCTCATCATATACCAGTGTGAATATACATTGGTCTCGAATATCCAGTGCAGGTCATCGTCTTTGAAATCCCACACATCTTCATTCATGGACACTCCGGCATTATTGACAAGTATATCGCAGCGTCCGAACTTCTCCATGGTGAAGTCAAATATCTTATCGCATTCTTCTCTCAGCGACACATCAGCCTGGATACAGTAGGATTCTCTTCCCATCTCCCTGATCTGCTCGCATACTGCGGCAACTTCATCCCCATGGATGTCGGCTACGATAACATCAGCGCCTCTTTTAGCCATGCCCAGTGCAAGGCACCTGCCTATACCTCTGGCCGCACCGGTGATAACCGCTTTCTGGTCAACATAGGTTGTGATCATCTTAACTCTCCTTTCAGTAAAGAATTCTTCCGTAAATCATTTGTACATATCCAGATAAGTATTTGAAATCATTTCTGCTGATTTGTACTTTATGCAGGTCCGCGCCTGCTACATTAATCTTATTTGATTCTCCCGGCCGGCCATATATACCGCGCATATAAAAAAAACACCGCGCATTGTGCACGGTGTACTAAATGATAAAACTACTTAAATCTAGCAGATTCTCGGAAGGAGTTCCCCGCCCGGCTGCGGCAGCAGTGTCTCTGCTCCTATCTCGGTAGTCATAATGACTTTGCCCGGCATTTCGTCCGTAATCTCTCCTATGATTGCAGCATTCGCTGTGTATTTACCCTGCTTCAGGACTTCAAGGATCCTGCCTGCCTCTTCTTTAGGCGCGATAATGACGAGACGTCCCTCGCACGCAAGATAGAGTGGCTCAAGCCCGAGCATTCCGCAGACGCCTTTGACAGCTCCGTCCACAGGAACGGCTTCCGCTTCTATTCTGACACCTACATTGCTCTGTTCAGCGATCTCATACAGCACAGTTCCGACCCCGCCTCTTGTAGCATCTCTGATGACATGAACATCGCCGGCAGCAGACAGGACTGAGTCTACAGCGCCCCACAGAGGAGCGCAGTCGCTGTCTACATCTGCTTCGATCCCGTACTCATTGCGGGCAAGGAGGATCGTACATCCATGCCTTCCCACGTCACCTGTAACGATAACAGCATCGCCCGGTGTTGCCAGTGCTCCTCCGGTCCTGATGCCTTCTCTGATGCGTCCGATACCTGTCGTGGTGATAAATACCCCGTCCACCTGTCCTTTGCCTGCTACCTTGGTGTCTCCCGCAACGATCCTGACTCCGGCCTCAGCCGCAGTCTTCTCCATTGCTGAAGCGATCTCCTCAAGCTTGTCCATCGGGAAACCTTCCTCGATGACAAAAGCGCAGGTCAGATAGAGCGGCTCAGCTCCCATACACGCAAGGTCATTGACTGTGCCGCAGATGGACAGCTTTCCGACATTGCCGCCCGGAAATTCATACGGAGAGACGATAAAACCGTCAGTCGACATAGCCAGTCTGCCCGCCTCTACCTCAAGCACAGCCGCGTCGTCGGCGGTAAAAAGAGGATTGGCAAAATGTGCCGCGAATACTTCATGTATCAGTTCAGATGTCTGCTTGCCTCCTGCTCCGTGTGCAAGCGTTACAGTTTTACTCATCTATTGTCTCCTTCCTGTATGCGTACCATGCCGCACAAGTTCCTTCATTTGATACCATGCATGCTCCTATCGGATGCAGTGGTGTGCATCCTCTCCCGAACACTTTGCAGTCTGCAGGTGTGCACTTGCCCTGAAGGACATCACCGCATCTGCACGCAGGGTTAGGTCTTCCTTTGATCTCTGGAAGATCGTATTTCTTCCTCGCGTCGTAAGCCGCGTACTCATCGCGCAGTCTGAGTCCTGACTGAGGAATCACGCCCAGACCTCTCCATTCTGAATCGCATGGTTCCATGATTTCTTCCATCATGCGCTTTCCAGGGATGCTTCCCTCGTCCGTCACTACTCTCGGATAGCAGTTCCTGAAGAAAGGCTTCCCTTCCTGCAGCTTGACTATCGTGACAGCGAGCGCGGCAAGGATCTCCTTAGCAGTAAAACCTGCAACTACTCCGTAGATACCTTCATCAACCAGCTGAGCGCATGAATCCGCTCCGGTTATCGCATTGACATGTCCCGGATACAGAAACGCGTCGGCGCTGCCCTTGAGCGCGCGGTAGGCATTGGTCATAGTCTTGTTGGCCGTCAGGATCGAGAAATTATCTACACCCTTCTCCGCGGCCATTTTGACTGCCATACACGCCGAAGGTGTCGTGGTCTCAAATCCCACGGCAAGGAAAACTACCTGCTCATCCGGATGATCTATCGCATACTGGCAGGCGTCTGTCGGGGTATAGACCGGCAGCACTCTGGCGCCCTCACTTCTCGCTCCCGCAAGACTCTTTTCTGTTCCGGGAACACGGATCAGATCACCGAATGTAGTGATCGTGCAGCCATGCTTCTCAGCCAGATAAACAGCTTCATCAATGAAACCGACAGGCGTAACACATACCGGACATCCCGGTCCGGATATCAGTTCTATATTATCAGGGAGTATATTCCTCACACCGAGCCTGAAGATCTCATGAGTATGAGTGCCGCACACTTCCATGATGCGGAGTTTCGGCCCGCTGTAACTCTGGATTATGTCCCTTGCGGATCTCTTATTGTTGTCGTTCATATTGATTGTTCCCGCTCCTTCTACAGAAGCTCCTCCAGCAGCGCGTCAGCCTCTTCATCATCGTCTGATGTTATTTTGGCGATCGCCACTCCTGCGTGCACCATGACATAATCGCCCGGATCGAGCTGCTCGAGCAGTTCAGCCGAGACCTCTCTCTTCGCGCCGGATGCGTCAACAAGCGCCATACCGTTTTTGACTGTCACTACTCTGGCCGGTAATCCTACGCACATTTTACATTCCTCCTTTTACATATGAAGTTCATCTATCTGTTCGACTGTTCTCTCTACAGTCTCCGTCCCTGTTCCTTCAGGATCGTTTTCTTTCATTTTATACAAAGCTCTGGCGGCTACAGCAGCCTGACCGAGACATATCCCTCCGTCGTTGGGCGGGACCATGCTGTGTATCAAGACTTCGAACCCTTCTCTCTCAAGACCGGCTTCGCACATACGCAGCAGCAGGCGGTTCTGGAATACTCCTCCGCTGAGAGCAGCAGTCTGAATACCCGACTTCTCTCTGATCCTGCAGCACATTTCCACTATTCCGTCAGCCAGAGACTGATGGAACATCCAGGCGAGTTCCTCCCCGGAGCGGCCGGCAAGCCTCTGTTCTGTCAGCCACAGGAACATATCATCTGTATTCTGGATCAGTCCGCCGCTCCCACCTTCACAGGCAGCGGGTGCCGGCATGCGTGATCTGTCATCTGAATCTGTTCTGTACTGTATTGTGCCCGGGTCCTCGCTCCAGCGTTCAGCGGTAAACTGAAGCGTTGTCGATGCTTCTCCCTCGAATGTTGACACCCGTCTGATGCCGAGAACAGCGCTCACTGCATCGAAAAGTCTGCCTGCGCTTGTCGATCTGATGCTGTTGATATTCCTGTCAGCCATCATAAACTGTACTCTCAGCTCCTGATCAGAACATAGGCCCAGTTTCTCAACTATGGATGTTGTCTTCTCCGTGTCTGCTGTCATCGCGTATATCATGGACACCGCGATCCTCCAGCCTTCCTTCGCTGAGACATCCCCTCCGATCTGAAGGAATGGCGCTATATAGCCCTCTCTTGTATATCCGTCAAGATCTGCCAGCAGGAACTCTCCGCCCCATACGCTGCCGTCGTCTCCATAGCCCGTTCCGTCGAATGATACACCTATGACTTTATCGGTACGGTCATTTTCCGCAAGGCATGAGGCTATATGAGCATAATGGTGCTGGACCTCTATGACCGGGAGCCCCAGTTCATGTGCTACGGCAGTAGTATTATACTTCGGATGCTTGTCACATGCGACTATCTCAGGCTCAGCCTCCAGAAGATCGCACATCCTCTTCATCGACTCTCTGAGAGCTCTGACAGTGCGGATATCTTCCGTATCTCCGACATAAGGAGATGGATAGAAGAGATGGTTCCTTGATACACAGAAAGTATTTTTGAGTTCGCCGCCTACCGCGAGAACACTTCCCGAGCAAGGCATTCCGAGCATGAAAGGCAGCGGCGCGTAGCCTCTTGATCGCCTGATCATGTATGGCTCACCTCTGTGGAAATCCATTACCGAGTCATCTGCCCTGAGCCGGATGAGACGGTTGTGAGACAGTATCATATCACACATACGGGACAGCTCTCTGACTGCATCCTCGTCATCCCTGCAGATAGCTGCGCCGGACACATTGCCGCTCGTCATTACAAGGCAGTCAGGCATCCTGATCCCGTCAGGATAGTCGAACAGAAGCATCTGAACCGGTGCGTATGGAAGCATCACCCCGATTGCCGGATTATCCGGCGCGATCCCCGGAGCAAGCCTTGCATCCTTGCCGGCTTCCCTCTTGCGCAGAAGCATAATAGGCTTCTGATGACCATCGATTATCTCTTCCTGATAGTCTTCGATGACACACTCTCTTCTGACTGTGTCAAGATCCTTCATCATGACCGCAAACGGCTTTGCCGGCCGCGGCTTGATGTCTCTCAGTCTCTGCACGGCATTCTGATCCGTTGCGTCGCAGCACAGGTGAAATCCTCCTATGCCTTTGATAGCAACGATCCCGCCACTGCTGACTATGCGTCTGGTCTCAGTTATAGCCGGACCGCCTTTCATCCACTTCGGCAGCGAACTGACATCTACAGGAAGCACAGCGCTCCCGTCAGTCGGGATCAGATAGACTTCCGGCCCGCAGTCATTGCAGCAGACCGGCTGCGCGTCATAACGCCTTGTCTCCGGATGAGTGTATTCATATTCGCACTGAGGGCACATCGGAAATTCCGACATGCTGGTGCGGATCCTGTCATAAGGCATACCATCAAGGATGGTAGTCCTCGGTCCGCATGACGTGCAGTTGATGAAAGGATGCAGATACCGCCTGTCATGAGGGTCAAAAAGTTCCTTCTGACACTTCTTACATGTAGCTATGTCAGGAGAAACGAAGATCTCTCCGCTGACCTTGGCGCTTTCTATTATTGAAAAGCTGTCATCCTTGCCTATATTCTGAGGAGCATCCTCTCTGTCGAGTTTGAGGATTATGGCTCTCTCCGGCGGATTGTGCCTGAGATCATCGAGGAACTCATCGATGTCCGACATCTCTCCCTGCGCATCTATCTCTACAAACGGCCCCTTGTTGCTTACGCTTCCTCTGATGCCGTGTTTCGTCGCAAGTCTGTCAACTGACGGGCGGAATCCCACGCCCTGTACTATTCCATATACTCTTGCTATGACAGCATGCTGCATGGCAATTCCCTCTCTACGTGTAAAATCTGACCGATTCTTCTCCGGCAAACTGCCCGGATACAGCAAAATGCGGCAGATCTATGAATTTTCCGGAGAAGTCTCCCAGCGCCTTGCGGAATGATCCGTCTGCGATGATGATATCCCAGTTTCCGTCTCTGACCAGGTCAAAGAAATCCGATTCTTCCCTTATTCTGAAGTCTCCCTCTCGGGATATCCTCTCATCCATCATAAACCATGCAGCTGCCGTGATTTCCGGCTTCCTGCTGAGTTGCTCAGCTTCTTTCAGAAGTACGTCTCTGAGTGCATTGGCTCTGATCTGCTGATGTATGATCAGTATCCGCTTTCCTTCGAGTTCTTCAGTTCTGAGCGGAAGCCCGCCGCGTATCTCCTCTATGAGCGGATCAGCGCATTCATACGGCGTCCCGAACCTCTCTTTCAGATATTCAGCTGCACGTATTCCTGCGGTGGAGACTACGATATTCTTTTCCATCCTGCCGGCATCGGCAAAATCCTCAAATGAACTGCCCGCGCCGTAGCAAATGACTTTCTCAGTTCCTGCAGCTGTAAGGACACCGGCTATTCTCCTGCCGGCTGTCAGGCTGTCCGAATCAAGAGGTGTAACTCCTATCACTCCTGCAGAGCCCGGGATGATATCCCCGGCACGTTCATCAGATGCGAATCTGCTGAAGCATTCCATATATGTCTTCTCAATGCCCGAGTCGTACCACAGAGCCCCGTTGCTGTCTATGGTTATGACAGGCAGCCCGATCCTTTTCTCCGCCATTCGTCTCAGCGCTCTGTAATCAGTGGCGATGGTCGCCGGCACCGGAGTGCCTATGACAGCAACGAATTTCGCGTCGATCTTGTCTGATGCTTTTACGATCTTGTCTATCATGAGATCGTCTCTTCCGAGTATGGCATCCATGTCCCTCAGACCCGCGGAAAATACCGCGCTCTTGGTCTGAAGCCATCTCGGTTCATCGAATCCGCAGACATTTCCCGCGCATCCGCCTGCGTCGCAGATGATTATCATGCCTCCGAGTTCGTAGAGGACTGCGGCCGCGCCGGACTGATCAGGCGCGAATGGATATATTATCTTGTGAAGTCCTTTTACACTCATGCAAGGGCCTCCGTCATTTTCTCAAAAAGTCTTGTTACTCCCGCATATCCGAAAGGCTGCTTTTCCTCGTTCCAAGGCACATTAGGGCAATCCGGATGATAGTATTCAGCGTCTTTGCCAATCGTCAGATCTATCTGGGCCTCGCTGCAGTCATAGCAGAGCATGGTCGGAGACAGATTGGTAAACAGTCTGGTTTCCGGTGATACCTCCGCAAGATGCCTTATATATACATAGTCCTCGCGTGATACATTGGAATAGATCTCAGGGACTCTGAATCCGTATTTCACCAGGGCGAGAGACAGTTCAAAAGCATTGGCATTCAGCATTTCTCCGACTGCAATGCTAATGTTTTCATGTTTTTCTCTGAAATCAGATACTGCCTTCTCAGCACGTTGTCTGTACGCGGAGTCATCAAACTCAGCACCTATGCTGCCGGCGAATGCATTATACTGATTGGCTATTTTGTCGATCTGATACAGCCTTGTCAGTTCAAGATATGGAATGCTGAGTCTCCGGGCGAGATCATCCGCGGCAGTCCTGGCCTCATGATTAAGAATAATATTGAAATTAGCACGGGACATACCCAGATAACTCCCGTAATCCTCACATCTGGATATCTCGTTGATCTTCCTCACGCCTGCCTGTCTGAGAAGATCATACAACTCGCAGTCATCAATGAGAGGTGAGAAATATCCCATGATATTGACCGTTCTCGGATCTCTCTTCGCGGGCTCAAGGAGTGAATAGATCGCCTTGCGTACAAGCACCATCGGAGGCTTGCGGCCTTCACGTGTCAGTGCGTACATATAGCATGGTCTTACAGGTACACCGGATATCTCTTCGGCTTTTCTGCAGACTCTGTCCCAGTCAGTTCCGAGAAGAGCATCCACACAGGTCGCGCATATCATTACAGCAGATGGCTTTTCATCAAGATATTCTACAACTTCCCGGACAGCATCAGGCACTCTGGCCAGATGCTCGCCGTTGACTATATCCGACTCATCCATGAGAAGGAAAAAGAATCTGTCTTCATATCCCTGTATCTCGGAGAGAAGCTTGGTGTTACGGCCGCAGCATCCCGGTGCTACAAGCAGCATCACCGATCCCGGCACAGCAAGACCTGCCCTCTTGACACCGAATCCTGTCGCGCCCGGAGAGTTGAAGGCAAGAGTTGCAGGCGAGCTGTATATCAGCTGGGTTGCAGGTATCAGCTCTTTTGGTATGTTATCCGGTCCCGCTTCGTTAAGTTCTCTTATTGAAATGCTGTATGGTTCTCTTATCATTTATCTGTCCAGCTCCAGCAGCTTCTCTGCAAGTTCTGTAAATTTACGGCTGACAGGCAGATCCGGATCACCTTCGATCACGGTCATGCCCTGTTCTTCAAACTGATTGATTTCGTCGCTCCTCGGGATATCCCCGATAATCTCAAGGCCTTTTTCCGCCGCGAAGTTTCTGACTTTTTCCTCTTCGCCGGGAATGTTTCTGCGGTTCAGTATTATACCTGCTACATCAGCGTAGCCTCTGTCGGCAAAATTCTCTACTGCGCAGCATATATTGTTCGCCGCGTACAGAGCCATTTTCTCTCCTGAAGTTACGATCAGCACATGCTCTGCATATCCTTCTCTGATCGGAGCCGCAAATCCTCCGCAGACTACATCCCCCAGAACATCGTACATGACGACATCCGGCCTGACTGTCTCAAAAAGTTCCAGCTCTTCAAGCAGGTTGAAAGTAGCTATGATCCCGCGGCCGGCACATCCCAGCCCCGGAGTAGGACCTCCGGTCTCTATGCACAGGATTCCGCCGAATCCTGTTTCGGATATCTCATCGATCGATGACAGATCATCACCATGGTCCCTTATATATTCCATAACAGGCTGCTGAGCCCTGCCTCCAAGCAGGTTGATGGTAGAGTCAGCCTTAGGATCGCAGCCTATCTGTATTACTTTCTTGCCGAGGGCGGCGAAAGCAGCTGACAGATTCGCTGTCATTGTAGACTTCCCGATGCCGCCCTTGCCGTATATAGCGAGTTTTAACATGCAGTTTCTCCTGAATCTTTAACAGTAAAAAAGGCTCTTTCATCCGGATGCCCGAAATGAAAAAGCCCGCTTAAGACATAATAAAAGAACTACCGATTCACAGTATTCTTGATTCTTCAGCAAACTTTCCGTTCGGAACCACCTTACGGTCAGGATGTGTTACAGGTCTATTATACTTTTTTTCCTGATTAATACAACCCCGGAAGTATCAGACTTCCGGGGTCTGAGTGTCACGGTCAGTGAAAACTTCTGACCCAGTTGAGCAGAGAGTCTCTGTATATATTCTCCTGTACTTCGCGGATCATACGGTCGGTTAGCGGACCGTTTGACGCAAGTTTTGACAGGATCTCTGCCTGCAGCTCTTCTACTGTCATCTCATCGAAGCTCTTGCCTGCCGCCGCGCGGCGCGTCAGTATATCATCACCGCTCACTTCTCCCGATGTTTTCCCGTTCTCCGGAAAACTTACCCGGACCGGTTCATACTGTTTCTTTTCACCTGACGGGATCCATATCTCACCACTGTTGCCTTCCATGGCAAAATTCAGGCTGCCGCTTTCAGAGCGGATCTCCCGTCCCGACAAAGCTCCTTTGTAAGAGCTGTCCAGAGGCAGATCGAAATGCTCTTCCTGATCTCCGTTAGTTACCGTCACCAGTATATCTCCGCGCATATACGCGTATTTTGTCGTGCTCAGTTCAAGTTCTCTGTATTCACCATACCACAATGCTGATTCCTGCATGTGAATCATTCCGAGCGCCTTAATGATCCGGTATGCCGCATTGTCGTGGGCAAGCAGTTCATCAAGAGAGAGCGCCGGCCTGAGTGAAGCGTCAGAGCCTCTCTCTTTCCTTCCCTCTGTTCCGAATTCCGAACCGTAGTAAACAGAAGGAATACCCGGCAGCGTATAGAGCAGTACATGTACCGGCAGAAAATGTCTCTTGTCTCTCAGTCTGGTCATGATACGTTCCACATCATGGTTATCAGTGAAATTGTAGAGATGCACATTTCCGCCGAGACCCATCTGCTCCTGACGCCGTATCGTGTGGGCGATCTCAAAATAGTTGTGGTCGTTATGCGCGCTGTACAGGGCTTTGTGCAGCGCGTAATTCGTGACGGCGTGAAGAGTGCTGCCGTTGACCCATCGTGAATAGTCACCGTGGATCACTTCACCCATGAGCCAGAAGTCCTCCCTGAGACCTTCTGTCATTTCACGCAGGCCGCGCATGAATGACCAGTCCAGAACGTCAGCCGCGTCCAGACGAAGGCCGTCAATGTCAAACTCCCGGACCCAGAAACGTACAGTATCATACAGATAATCTCTAACCTCCGGATTATTCAGATTGAGCTTGGGAAGCATGTCGTGGCCGCCCCAGTTCTCATAGGAGAATCCGTCACCGAATTCATTGTTTCCTGCAAAATTCACACTGCAATACCAGTCCCGGAAACGACTGCTTTCACGATTCTCTCTCAGGTCGCGGAACGCGAAAAAGTCCCTTCCTGTATGATTGAATACTCCGTCCAGGATCACTCTGATACCGCGTTCATGACAAAGTTCCACCAGATCTCTGAGATCTTCATTCGTGCCGAGCCGCTCGTCGACCCTTCTGTAATCAGCAGTATCATATCCGTGTGACCCGGATGAGAAGCAAGGTCCGAAATAGAGAGCAGTAGCTCCTATCGTCTTCATGTGCTCTGCCCATGCTGTCAGCTCTCCGAGCCTCCTTACCGGCTCACCATAATCATTCTGCTCAGGTGCTCCCAGCAGCCCAAGGGGATATATGTGATAAAATACTGCTTCGTCATACCATGCCAATTGTTCCGTTCCTCCTTTTAATTATCAGTCTATATTTCGTATCCTTCCAGACCTTCTGAGAAATCAAGCTTCTTCATGACCGCAACCGTATTGATCGCGTCGTTCAGGGCATCATGGCTTCTCTCGGGCTTGATATCGAACTTCCACATCGCGTAGCTCAGCGCAAAACTCCTGTCTTCCTGTGTGATCTGATCATCGAATATTATCTGTGCATCATAGCATTCAGGCAGAACATCGATATCCATCTCATGGATACTCATGTTATCCTCCAGCATATAGATGTCCGCATCACCCCATGTTATGAAGACATAGTCATCGCCGCACCATTTGAGAAATTCACTGCATACAGCTTCAAACGGTCTGCCCTGACGGATCGTCTCATCCGTCAGCTCAGTCACTTCCGTGACATGCTTATTCATCTTCGTGTAGAAAACCGGCTTAACGATCTCTGAGTATTTTTCAATTATATTCAGCTCCTGCAGGTTGTCTGTCTTAACCGCCCCGATCTGTATGATTTCACCGGTGAGTCTGAAAGGATCTCTTATCATACGCTGAGGGGAAAGAGGCTGATTCCATTCAAGGTCAAGGATAATATAGTTCATGTTTCTTCAGGTTCCTGTTATGTCATTTTTGTTGGAATACAATGACTGCAAATATATCTGTCAGAATATATGGTTATTATAATACAAAATTGAAAAAGCCGGACGCATTTTGCATCCGGCCTCCGTTTTTGATCCTGATCTCAGACTATGCAGCTTCTGATTCTGCTCTTGCCATAGCTTCTTCGTAATCTCTGGTGCCTGCGAAGACATCGTTTGAATACGGATTCTTGCCCATAGCGATGGAGCGCTTGATGATAACTGCGATACAGATAACGTTCGCTGTGATTGCGAGCATAGCGACTACACCCTGTGCTCTAGGATCTGCTGTGATACCCATCTGAGAGATGATCTCTCCCGCCTGAGCAGTCTTTCCTGCGCCTGAGTTGAACAGAGCAATAGCCTTTTCATAGAGATCCATAGTAGTGATACCGTTAGCTGTAGCTCCGCCGTAAACCGATGGGAGCGCAGCAGCGAATCTGCTGGACAGCTGGAATGCCGGTACTACCTGAGCCCACATGCACCAGATAGCGAGAGTGTTGGCACGGTTCTGGATCCATGCGCCCTTGTTCCAGAGAGCATTTGCGAAAGTCGGAGCAAGCAGCAGCGCAACGCCGCAATACCATGAATGTGTCGGAAGATTGAGATATGTATACTCAAAGTTCCACAGATCATAAGCTACGATGAACCAGATCGTCATATCCGGCCAGAGCATGTCTGACTTGTTCTTGTCATTGGATGTGAGCAGATGGACGCATCCTGTCATGCAGAAGATATTGATCATACCTGCGATTGCGTTGACAACGTTCCACCATCCGCCATAGATGAATACTCCTTCATTGGAAGCCCACCATGCGCCGCTCAGGTCGCCGGTAATGGAAAATGCTGCCAGTGCAGATTCCATGTCGGAAACGTTGGCGATCATGATATTAGCCGCAACGATAAACCACGGGAACCATTTGAACCATTTTTCCTTGCCGATGCCCCACTTGTACTTGATCATCATGAAGCCGACACAGCCGATGTCAGCCGCATAGAGCTTGAAGTAGTGGAACCAGCCATCCATGAACGCAACCGTAGGGTTCTCGGCACCGCCGAACATACCCATATGCGCAAGGATAAAATAGACTGTCAGGAGTGTAGGGATCACTACGAAAATAGCGATGCCGCCCTGCTTCGTCCTGCGTCCGATTTCATTCATCACGATCAGTCCGCAGAATACGAGAACCCATCCGATGATCTGCTGTACCGCGTGATTGCTGTAAAGCTGAAATAACATTTAATTACCTCCTATAAATAAAAAGCAGGAATACCTTTTCAAACAAAAAACGGAAACTGTATAAGAGTCAGTTTCCGATATAACTGCGGATATTTTAGACCATATTCCGCAGATTGTCAATCAAATAACGATATTTTTCTATATAAAAGATTGAAATATCAATGACTATGTATTACCGTACGGTCAGTCAACACAGATGTGTTCGATTGATCAGATCTCCAGATGATTATCGAAATCATCTCCCCATTTGAAGCGCGCGATCATCTCATTGGTTATTGAGACGCCGTTATACTTCTTATGGATCTCATCACGTGTGAGCCAGGCAGCTTCCGCGATCTCATTGGTGTCCTGAATATTGATCTCAGTACTGCCCTCTATATCGCAGAATACACCTATGATCAGATTGTAGCCGAATCCCCATGGCTGGGATTTATAGTAGCGGATGTTTGTGGCTTTCAGACCGGATTCTTCGAAAACCTCACGGCGCGCAGCATCCTCCACGGTCTCCCCGATTTCTACGAAACCGGCAATCAGAGCTGTGCCTGCATAGCCGTCTTCCTCTCGCCCGCGATAGCGGATCATCAGAAGTTTATCATCATGGACCGGAGCAACTATGACAGTCGGGAGGATCCGTGGAAATACCATGTACCCGCAATCTGCACACCTGACACAGCGGATCTCCGGATGGATGCTCATATGTCCTCCGCATCGCCCGCAGTAACGGTTGTCATGATACCAGGCTGACAGCTGGAAGGCGGTCTCTGCACCGAAAAACACATTCTTCGGGACCGGCCGTATATTAAAGTTAAACGGATGAAAATCCATTCCGGTAAAGGAAAAGTCGGGCGCACTGTCTCCCATGCAGATAAAACTGTAGTAGCTGGTATCACTTATAGTAAAGAGGTAGACAAGACGTCCGCCTTTTTCTTCTGCCTTCCTGTCAGCTTCGTCATCCTCAGGGCTAAACCAGAAATCTATAAACAGTGAAGCATCCGGGAGGATCATGGAACCATCCTCTGCAGTATCCATCAGGATCATGCGCTCCTTATTCTTAAAAACTGCAGCATAGTCGCCCTTCCGAGGCGGAACATTCAGATATTCGGGTGTGAACACTTCATTATTCTCGAGTTCCTGGATCATTCTATTGCTCTTTCCTTACATAATACCGAAATATTTCTATATGGATTCCAGATTCTTTATTTCACCAGAAAGTAATTCTCTGATACAGAGACCGATGGTTTCAGCATGTTCAATGTTTCTTCCCGGAACGCGTTTGCGTGAGAATTACTTTCATACATTGCATAAGAAATAGTCAGAATCCCGTTATCGGCAAAAACTCTTTTCATTGCTTCTGCATACGGAAGCAGGATCAGGCCGGTACCCTGCTCTGCATTGCTTTCCGAAATATGTTCAAACACAGCCTTTGTCGGACTGTTCTGCGTCACCAGTACATACCCCGCAAGCCTGTCATCTCTCATGGCCACACAGCTCATCTCCCATGACAGCCGGTTCTCGGGGAAATCCAGAAACACAGATGGATCCAGCATGTTCCTGTATTCTGTGTATGGGGAGTTATGAAGCTGGCTGATGATACTTTCCGGTGCTTCAGCAAAGCTTGAAACCTTATACCCCCTTCGTTTCAGGTACGCTGACAGGCGGGAGCCTTTCTCGCTCATGAAGTTTTCCCATACGGGATACATATCTTTATGACAGGTATAAATGTTCACGCTTTCTGCCTGCCGGAATTCCAGCTTCCGGCACACACCCGCAACAACATCGTGATATTCATGATGCCTGACAATATTTACCCGGACCGTTGCTTTGGCATTATCTGCCGCAAACCTCATCAATTCAGTAAACACACCCTGTTTCCGGAATTCAGGAACTGTAAACGCGTACAGGATCCGGATGATACCTGATTCCGCAACAGCGCAGAGATATCCCGCATATTTGCCGTCTTTCCGCGCGCCGAAAAGCATTCCGCACGCAGCGCTTCTTTTTACACACTGCATGGAAAACGCCGTATGATATCCGGCAAAGGCAATACTGTTTTCTAAAGCAGACATAGCAGATATCGTCATGATCACCCTCTGTTCCTTATGATCTTCATGCTGGCGCTTCTGGCAAAGTCTTCGTGACGGATCACTGTCTTCATGGGGCGCATAGCCGGCGGCAGCTTGGCAGTCAGTTCTGCAAGCTCCGCAAGTACGTCTTTCTCATCCGTATCCGGGACCGGCAGAACTTCCAGCAGGATCGCCGGTCTTCCCTCAAGGACAGTTTCTGAAACCAGACAGTCTTTGACAATGCTGCTCCGGTAATAATAATTTTCTACTTCTTCCGGGGAAATATTTTCACCATTGTCAAGAATGATCAGATTTTTGAGTCTTCCGATGATATACAGAAATCCCTCATCATCTATCCTGGCAAGGTCGCCGGTCCTGAACCATCCGTCAGATGTAAAAGCAGCCTGTGTGGCAGCTTCATCTTTCCAGTAACCGTCAAAAAGCATATCTCCTTTGAGCTGCAGTTCCCCGTTCACAATCCGTGAGAACTGCTCCGGATATTGCTTGCCGACAGAATCAGGATGCAGATGCATATCGAGATTGCCGCTGACAAGATTAGCTGTTTCCGTCAGCCCGTATCCGGTCAGCAAATCGATACCATAAGACTGAAAGCTGTGATAAAGCCGTTCCGGTACAGGCGCAGCGCCGCATATGATCAGATTCAGGCGGTTGCCAAGTATCCCGATGCCCTGGCTTTTTACAAGATTCAGCATCATTTCGGCAAGTCCGGGAACGGCGATCATCGTTGTAGGATTGACACGCCGCATCTCGCGGAACAGATATTTCATATTACTGCATACGCCGATATGCGCACCGGCATACAGGCCGCTGAGCAGACCGTATACGATTCCGAATACATGTGTAAACGGCAAAGCAGCCACCATTGACTGTCCGTAAACGGTCCCTCTTCGATAGGCTCCGTTCAGAGAACCTCGCATCAATGCTCCGTGACTTAATATGACGCCTTTTGGCTTCCCTGTCGTCCCGCCGGTCAGAAAAATCGCAGCGCGGTCTTTCCTTGCGAGTTCTGCGGCCGGTTCCATCTGGTCACTTTTCTGTTCTGCGGAAAGCACCGGGATCGTTTCCGGAACAGATCCGGTTTTCTGTATATCTTCATGGATCAGCAGTCTGATCTCATAGTGTTTCAGTACCCCTGGCAGCACATCCTGCTGCAAGGCCGCCGGCAGCATTACAGCTGTGCAGCCATAGCTGGTCACCGCCAGAAACCACAGAACGGCATCGATACTGTTACCGGCCATCAGCCCGATATTACAGCCCGGCTGTATATTATTTTCAGCCAGAAGGCGGCGCCTATATGCTACCTCATCAGGGAGTTCCGCGTACAGTACGGACCTGCCGGGATCTGACAAAGCGATCTTGGGTCCGTAATTTGCTGCAATGAACTCCAGAAAAGCTGCTGTGGTCGGCTGCAGGGAAAGTGCTTCCCTGACTTCCGGCAAAAGGTTTTCCAGAAAATAATTCATGCCAGACCTCCGTCACCATCCATCTGAACACCTGCTTTTGCCAGATATTCTGCAATCGCGTTAACGGAAATCAGTTTGCGGATATCTTCCATTGGTACATCAATTCCCCATGTCTCATATATCAGGACGACAAGTTCCAGTGCATTGAGCGAACTTAAAGCCAGATGAGGTTTCCCGTCAAACTGATTGAAAAGAGGATAATCATATGTAAAATCCTCCGGAAGTTCCTTCAATGAACGAAGTGTCTCGTAAATCTTTTCACAAATCATTTGATTCGTCTGCATAATCAACCTTCTTTAATTATTAATTCATTATCCATCTGTTTCAGTGGGCAGGTTATCTATAAAACCGCGGACCCGGTCATACCATCCGCCCATGAAGAAAGCACATTGTCTCTCATCCTTTCCGAGCAGATCACCACTCCCTGCCGCATTTCCGCGGCAGCCTCCTGCGCAGCGGTTCCGGTACTGACACACAGCACACTCCGGGTTGTGTTCAAAATATGTCGCAAGTCTTGTATCAATAAAGTTCATATATGTAGAATCCTGGAGGGCTTCCACTATCGTAGTCTTATGTATATTAGGGAACTGATTTCTCCCGCTTTCCACACTGCCTATCGGAATACATGGAACAATATACCCGTCTGCCGTGATATGCATGACGTTTCTTGCGTGACCGCAAAGACAATAGTTACTGCAGTCCCGGTCTTCAGGCTGCTTTTCAGCAGGGATAACATACTTTCCCTCCTGCGTCTTCATGAAGCATCCGGACAGCATAATGTTCACCGGCTGACCATCCTCAAAGTACTGCGGCAGATAGTTCATATAAAACTGATACTCTTCTTCCAGTGAGAGCATATAGTCCATGATGCCGGTTCCCTCACCTTCCGCTTTCAGTGTATTGACTTTTAAAGACCCGCAGCCGAGTTCGCCAAGAAGCTTCACGCTGTCACGGAAAACATCCATATTCCCTTGGTGGAGGCAGTACTCGGAGCCGGTCGGGAACCCCCGTTCTTTGCACAGCTTGAAAGCGCGGATAACGGCTTCCTCAACTCCGTCCTTTCCTCTCAGCCAGTCATGACGGCCGATCCCGTCAAAGCTCATATTGAACTCCGGTTTCTGGCCAAGTTCATCGAGCGCGTTCAGGAGTTCTTCGTTGACCAGAAGCCCGTTGCTCATGATCGTTTTTATCCTGATCCCTGCTTCTGTTAACCTGGTGATAAGCTTCAGAAAATCCCGCCTTACCAGAGCTTCCCCGCCCGTCAGGCTGACAGCCTGTATACCGGCTGCTTCCATCTGATCAATGATCTCCATGCATTTCTCTGTTGTATACTCAGGAATGTTTCCTGTAGGCGCGGACATATAGCAATGACGGCACCTGCAGTTACAGTGTCCGGTTATGGCCCAGTGGATCATCCGCAGATACCTGTTCGGATAAAGTCTGTACTCCTGATCCGGGGTAAGAGGTTTTACTTTCTCACTCAGATATACGATCCCGGCTTCCTTCAGCTTCGTCAGAAAATCGTGCTCTTCCTTCGTCAGAAACGGGCTGCCTTCAAAAATCATCCAGCCCGCATTTCTGATCTTCCCGTAAAAAGAAGGATCAAGAAAAACGGCCTGTCCGCTTCTCTTATTAACGACTCCTGTCTGCAGCTTTTCCCATCCGCGCAGAACATAATTTTCATTCAGACAATAATACATGGCAATCTCCTGTAACACTTGGACATGTTTGACTCGTTAATAATCAGTTATTATATCAAAAATAAGCAATATATGTCTTTAGTGAATGGTATATAATATTCTTAATGAATGTTACGGCTTTGAATCATGCGGAGAATACTACATGAATCAGGAAAGATCAAATCAGGATATCATCAATCAGTGGTGTACTATGGGTGAACAGGCAGATGTTGCCTTTGTTTCCGCACCTATCACCTATCCGCCCATCCCGTCCATGGCACTCTCAATCTTTCAGGCCACTCTGGATGCCGCCGGCATCTCTTCCAGAGTAGTCTACACGATGTATCTTGCCATGCGTCTGCTTGGGAACGATGCGATCTCGGATCTTCATCACGCGATGGACCTGTTCACTAATGGTGAGCTTCTGTTTGCGCATCTTACTGACATTCCTACTCCATGTACGACTGAAGACTATCTTTCAATTATCTCTCCGGGTGTTCTGAATAAGAACAAAAGCCAACTTCTGGAACTACTGGACCATGCCAAGGCAGCCTCGGAACAGATCACAGACGCAACAGCACGGAAGGTCATCAACATGGGTGCTAAGATCCTGGCGGTCAGCTCTGTCTATTCACAGCAGAATGCGTCTCTGGCGATTATAAAACGTGTTAAAGAGCTGGATCCTTCCATCACCACGATCATAGGCGGATACAATGTCAGCGGAGAAGCAGGATTGGCGCTCCTCAGGAATTTCCCTAGTGTTGACTATGTTTCTTTCGGCGAGGGTGATGAAACAATCGCAGAAGTATGCAGGATCATTCTTGATAAAAGTGATACCCCGATGCCATATGGTATCGTCGGCCGGAATGATCCCCGGCCTGATCCGATACCTTACCGGATGACGAAAGACATGAATACCGTCATGACGCCTGAATATCGTGATTTTTTCCAGGAAAAAGAACTGGCGATGAACGGATTCTTCGGCGATATATTCAGTGGTACGGGGATCAACCCTGATACTCCGGTTTTTCTGGAAGGATCACGCGGATGCTGGTGGGGCCAGAGAAAAGCATGCGCCTTTTGCGGCCTTAACGGACTTACTGATGTTTACAGAGAAAAGTCCGTGGAACATTTTTATGAAGAGCTGCGGGAAACTATGCACCGTTATCCGGGAGCCAGGATCCAGCTGAGTGATAATGTTCTCAGCAACAATATGATCCACAGGCTTCCGCCCATGCTGTCTGCTGATGAAGAAGAGTACCATATTCTTACGGAAATCAAAACCCATCTGACCAGTGCGGAAATGGAGATGCTCGCTAAGGCAGGTTTCGATTGCATGCAGCCGGGAATTGAAAGTCTGAATGATCACCTGCTGGAACTGATGGGCAAAGGCAGCACTGCCATTCAGAATATCGCGATATTAAAATATGCAGGTACTTACGGAATATATCCGGTCTGGAATATGCTTTATGGTACACCGGGCGAAGAACGGACCGATTATGAGCAAACTCTGGAGCTGATTCCTTTGATTCACCATTTGCATCCTCCATCACTCGCATGCGCAATCCAGTTCAACCGTTTTTCTAGATATGGCGCTTCGCCGGAGGAGTACGGGCTGGAACTGGAGCCTGCTGCAGCAACCCGTCTTTCTTATAAGGGCAATGATGACCTGATACAGAATCTGGGATCAGAATTAAAGCTGACAGGCGGACCTTTTTATAATATAAGGCGGCAAAACAGGGATCTGTATAACAGACTGGATAAAGCTGTCAGGGATTGGCGGACGCTGACCTTCTCAGGCTCACGCCCGTATCTGGTTATGAGAGAAAGCATCCTCGGGACAGTGATCTTTGACTCAAGGCCTATCGCTCCTGCCCCTCGCGTTTTTCTGCTCGGTCTGAAGGACAGAGTCTATCGTCTGGCCGGAGAGCCTGTTACACTCAGGAAAATCTGCGAGGCGCTCCCGGATGATTCTGAAGAAGATATTCGCAGCTGCCTGGATGAACTTGTCCGGCAGAAACTGATGATCTTCTTAAGCGGCAGATATCTTGCGCTTGCAATAATGCCCGATTATAATATTAATGGAGAAAAACAGACCAACAGCAACGCAAAATAATGATATAAAGGAGGTGTATTCCTGTGTCGAAAGAGGTCTTTACAAAATTCGAAGAACTGCTGAGAACTGACATTTCTTTTCAGACGAAACTTCGTCAGGCTGCTGAACAGTATTCCGGTGATTCCGGTGATGAGAAAGCTATTTTTGAAAATCTTCTGCTTCCGGTCGCGCAGGAATATGGTCTCTCTGCTTCATACGAAGAATTCCGGGACTATATGAAAGCAATTACGAGCCCGGGGAACGAAGAACTCTCTGAGAATGAGTTAGAACAAGTGGCAGGAGGCAAAGGCGGCGGAGCCGGAGTCGGATTCTGCCTGGGTATCGGAACCGGCATAGGCGGAGGAGGCGCGACCGCCCCTGACATTCCTGTTAATGGCGGACTTTGTGCTATGATCGGAATAGGTGTCGGAGGCTACAGCTGCTTCGGAAGCGGAGAATCAACATCACCTTGATCCGGATTCTTATCATTGAACCATTAAGTAAGAGGCTGATCGCTATGCAGTGATCAGCCTCTGTTTTTATATTCTAACCTCATTTCGCATTTTGTGCCAGGTCCTGATTAGCCAACACCAGGGCACCATGCTAAACCGACGCCTCCGCATATGAGACGGTAATAATCATCCTCGGATGTCCCGAACAGATCGCCTCCACCAACGCCAAAGCATAATCCATAGCCGGAATTTTTTCCGCCGGCTACTTGTGAAAGTTCATCCTCAGAAAGCTCGCGCTCTGCATCACCTGCAAAAGTGCCTATGTATGACTTGAATTCTTCATAGGTAGCAGAGAGACCATACTCCCTGGCAAGCGGAAGCAGCAAGTTGTCAAAAACAGCTTTCTCATCCTGCTCACCAGTGTATTCCTCAGCAGCTTTCCTGAATCTCTCCCGAAACTCAGGATCAGAACTTAACAAATCTCTGAATTTTATCAAATCTGCTTTTGCCATGTGTTTTTCATCCCTTCATTTCATTTCTATATCAGGTCCTGTAATCTGATCAGATCTGTATTTACCATATACCAACGTTACCACTCAATAATAAGTGAATAAATACGCAATTATCTGATATGTTGATTCAATTTTATCACACCCTTACAAATTGTACAATTTCACCACTATTACGGAGACATCAAAAGGCTTCCGGTTTTGCCGGAAGCCCTTATAGAACAGTTATATTTTACTTGAAAGGATTTTCTGTCGGATATGGCAGTGACTTCGGCTGATTGTATGCGATGTCCTTCACACCGAGGAATTTGAATACCTCGAACAGTGCTTTTCCGAAATGGCCGAATGCAACTGCTCCGTGATGCGGATATCTCTTCTCGATCAGTACGTGACGGTAGAATCTGCCCATTTCAGGGATAGCAAAGATCCCGATACCGCCGAATGACTGCGTCGCAACCGGCAGGACTTCTCCTTCAGCAATATATGAGCGGAGATTACCGTCACTATCGCACTGGAGTCTGTAGAATGTGATCTCTCCCGGAGCGATGTCACCTTCCAGAGTTCCTCTGGTGAAATCAGGATCACTCCCTTCAGGCTCAAGAAGTCTGTGTTGGATCAGCTGGTACTTGATCGCACGGTCCGCACACATTTTGCACGAAGGTGTGTTTCCGCAATGGAAGCCCATGAACGTATCCGTGAGCTCATAGTCGTATTTACCTTTGATGCTTTCTTCCCACATCTCAGCAGGAACAGAGTTATTGATATCCAGCAGAGTTACAGCATCCTGAGAAACACATGCACCGATGTATTCCGAAAGCGCACCATAAATATCTACTTCACAGGATACCGGAATTCCGCGGCTCGCGAGTCTTGAGTTGACATAGCAAGGCTCAAATCCGAAAGTCTCAGGGAATGCCGGCCAGCACTTGTCAGCGAAAGCTACGTACTCGCGCGCGCCTTTGTGCTGCTCCGCCCAGTCAAGGAGCGTCAGCTCGAACTGGGCCATCCTCTCAAGCATTTCAGGATAGTATTTACCCTCTCCCATCTCGGCTTTCATGTCCTTACAGACCTCCGGGATCCTTGCGTCTCCGGCATGCTGATTATAGCTTACGAACAAGTCAAGTTCTGAGTTTTCTTCAACTTCCACTCCAAGCTCATAAAGTCCTTTGATCGGTGCGTTACAGGCGAAGAAGTCCTGCGGACGAGGTCCGAAAGTAATGATTTTCAGGTTTTTTACGCCAATGACCGCTCTTGCGACAGGAACGAAGTCCGCGATCATCTCCGCGATATCCTCAGCTCTGCCAACAGGATATTCAGGAATATATCCCCTGAGATGTCTCATGCCGAGGTTGTATGAGCAGTTAAGCATTCCGCAGTAAGCGTCACCCCTGCCATCGATCAGATTACCGTCACCCTCGGCAGCAGCCACGAACATGCATGGTCCGTCGAAGTATCTGGCTATCAGTGTTTCAGGTGTCTCCGGGCCAAAGTTGCCCAGGAATACGACGAGGGCGTTGCAGCCTGCAGCCTTGACATCAGCAACTGCCGCCAGCATGTCTTTCTCGTTTTCGACTGTAACAGGGCACTCATAGAGGTCGCCCTTATATGCTGCCTTGATAGCAGCTCTTCTGCTCTCAGATAAGGAAATGATAAAACAGTCTCTTGATACTGCGATCATTCCCAGTTTGACTTCAGGAATGTTTTTCATGGATGCACCCCTCCTTCGATGCTTTTGTTATGTTATGCAAGGTCTATGTTTTCTCCGGTGAGACCTATATAGGCGCCGGCGGCAGCTTCGTCCGATTCCGGATGCGCAAGCAGCCACTTGTTGCGCGCCCACAGCATTTTATCCTCTTCATTTAAAGCTGTTATTGAAGGTGCGGCCGTATTTGTGCCGCGCGGCAGGACTACCGCAACACGGAATCCGTCCTCCCCATCGACTTGGCACGGCGCGTAGTGGAGTGCAGTTTCATACACTTCCACCGCAATTCCGGCAGGCGCTCTGAATGCTTTTACCTTGCCGGTATTCAGTTTTCCGTCTTCAATGTCACTCATGAGTGCGAGAAGCAGTATGAAATCTCCTGCTCCGATGTTCACTTCACTGTCTTTATGGTATTCAAGACAGTTGAGTTTCGTGTTTCTTCCCCAGCACATGCCGAGTTCTACAGGCATGCCGCCATATGCGCGATTCCAGAGTTCTCCATAGATAGAGCAATCCTCGAGGCTCTGGATCGATGGCTCATATGCCACCCCTGACTCAGGAAGGTCGATCTTATTCATTGCTTCGATCAGCTCTGCAGTATCATAGCCTTCAAGTACTTTGCCGTATGGTTTGAATTCTTCATCATAAACAGAATAAATCTTCATGTAGCCTCCTAACGCAGCTGCGGGAATACACCTTTGAGCGCAGGATAGATCCTGCGGAATTTCTGATACTGTTCCTCGTAACGGGCAGTGATCTCAGGGTCCGGTTCTATAGTCTCCGTGACGGATAGCAGTGCCTCCGCACATGCATCCACGCTCTCAAATTCCCCGCAGCATACCATTGCCAGCATAGCGCCTCCGTATCCCGGGCCTTCCTCAGTCTTAGGAATATCCAGACTGATGCCCAGTATATTGGCTATTATTTTGCGCCAGAGCGGTGATTTCGCGCCGCCTCCGCAGATCTTCGACCTGGTTATATCAATTCCGAGCGACTTCGCGACTTCGAAGGAATCCCTGATCGCAAATGCTACCCCTTCAAGAACAGCCTGCACCATATCGGATCTGGTGGTGGCCATAGATAATCCGGTGAAAGTTCCTCTTGCGTCCGTATCATTGATCGGACTTCTCTCGCCCATCAGATAAGGCAGGAAGAACACCTGGTTGCTGCCCAGCTTATCATCAGTGATGTCCTTCTGCTCCGCAGCAAAATCATGAGTCCCCAGGATCTCTTCACACAGCCACTTGTTGCAGCTTGCGGCTGAGAGCATGCATCCCATAAGATGATATTTGCCGTCAGCGTGCGCAAATGAATGCAGGCCGTTGCTTGGATCCACTCCGAACTTATCCGACGATATGAATATGGTGCCGGATGTCCCGATCGATATGTTGCAGTCACCGTTTCCGACAGTACCTGTCCCTACTGCAGCTGCGGCATTATCTCCCGCTCCGGCTGCCACTCTGACTTCCGGCGTCAGGCCCAGCATTTCAGCAATATCAGATCTGACGTTTCCTATGCATTCATAACTCTCATACAGCGTAGGCATGATGCTCCGGTCTATGCCGCAGATATCCAGCATCTCATCTGACCAGCACTTATGCTCGACATCCATAAGCAGCATACCGCTTGCATCGGAATAGTCACACGAATGGACTCCTGACAGCTTGTAGTTGATATAATCCTTCGGAAGCATGATCTTCGCAATACGTGCAAAGTTGTCAGGCTCATTCTTTTGCATCCACAGGATCTTAGGCGCCGTAAAACCGGCAAAGGCGATATTCGCTGTCAGCCGTGACAGCTTTTCTTTGCCGATTTCCTCGTTGAGCCACGCAGTCTCTTCCGCAGTCCTGCCGTCATTCCACAGAATGGCAGGTCTGATGACTTCGTCATTTCCGTCAAGCGCGACCAGACCGTGCATCTGACCGCCGCATCCGATACCTTTGATCCCGGCAGCATCCTGATCCGCGATCAGCTCTTTAACACCTGCGCAACAGGCCTGCCACCAGTCATCCGGCTCCTGCTCACTCCAGCCAGGCTGAGGAAATGAGAGTGGATAATCCTTTGTTACGGTCTTCAGAATGGCTCCTGTCTCATCCACAAGCAGGATCTTTACTGAGGAAGTTCCCAGATCGATCCCGATAAACTTTTTTGTACCTGTCATATTAAATTCTCCTCGGTTTCCGGATCGAACAGATGCATCAGGTTGGTATCGAATGTAAAGCGGATGTCTGAGCCATATGCATAACCGGTGCGGTTTGCGGCCGGCAGTTCAGCCGACTGGAGAACCAGAACGACATCCTTGCCATCGGCATTCGCATGCAGATGGATCGATGATCCCATCATTTCGGAAACATCGACACTCGCCGGGATCGCAGCAGAATTGTCATTGCTCAGACTGATATGTTCAGGACGGATGCCGAGCTTCACTTTCTGCGGCTTAAGTCCCTTTGCCTCGAACTCCTTCTGCTTTTCCGGTGAGCACTGGAGTTCAACGCCATTTACCACGACGCTGTACTGCCCGTTATCTTTCTTGAGCTCCGCATCGAAGATATTCATATGCGGTGTGCCGATAAAGCCTGCTACGAACAGATTGGCCGGATGATCGAAGACTTCCTGAGGTGTGCCGATCTGCTGGATGATACCTTTCTTCATAATGACGATCCGGTCACCCAGAGTCATAGCCTCAGTCTGGTCATGTGTGACATAGATGAATGTCGTGTTGATCCTCTGACGGAGCTTGATGATCTCAGCACGCATCTCGTTTCTCAGCTTAGCATCGAGATTGGAAAGCGGCTCATCCATCAGCATTACCTTCGGCTCGCGGACGATGGCTCGTCCGATAGCAACTCTCTGCCTCTGGCCGCCGGAAAGCGCTTTCGGTTTTCTCTCCAGATATTCCGTGATATCCAGGATCTCTGCCGCCTGACGGACCTTGCGGTCGATCTCATCCTTAGGAATCTTGCGAAGCTTAAGGGCAAACGCCATGTTCTGATAAACTGTCATGTGCGGATAAAGCGCGTAGTTCTGGAAAACCATCGCGATATCTCTGTCTTTAGGCGCAACATCGTTCATCAGCTTTCCGTCGATGTAAAGTTCCCCTGAGGAGATATCTTCCAGACCCGCGACCATGCGCAGAGTCGTCGATTTGCCGCAGCCGGACGGTCCGACAAATACAACGAATTCATTGTCTGCGATCTCAAGATTGAAATTATCGACCGCAGTCACTTTACCGATATATTCTTTTCTTATATTACGCAGTGATAATGTTGCCATACTGCACTTCTCCTTTGATTAACCTTTGACTGCACCAGCGATAAAGCTTTCCTGAATCTTCTTGCTCAGGAAGATATAGACTAACAGGGTCGGGAAGGTCGCCAGTACCAGCGCCGCACCGATCGGTCCCCACTCAGTCGTGTACTGTCCGGACAGTGCCTGAACACCTACAGGCAACGTACGAATAGCATTTTTGCTGATGAAAACATTCGCGAACATCAGCTCGTTCCAGCACTGCAGGAACGTGTAGATACCTACAGTTGCAACAGCCGGCTTCATCAGCGGAACAATGATACGGAAGAAAATACCGAATACGCCGCAACCGTCGATACAGGCAGATTCATCGAGTTCGCGCGGTATCTCATTCATGAATCCTATGCAGACCAGTATGGCCATGGACAGTGAGAACGCAGAGTACGGAATGATCAGCGCCCAGTAGGTATTAAGCATATTCAGTTTTGAAAGCGTGACGTACACCGGTACGATCGACGCGTGGATCGGAATCGTCAGACCCAGCATGAAGAACTTATTCAGGGTCTTGCGTCTCTTCCAGATAAGACGAGTCAGACCGAACGTTGCCATCAGCGCAACAGCCAAAGTGATAATGATCGTCGCGGTTGCCACAATGGCACTGTTCATGAAATACAGACCCATGTCGCCTGTCTTGAGTGCGGTGGAATAGTTGGACCACAGCCATTCCTTAGGCAATCCTATCACGTTATCTCCGAAAATCTCCGGATTGCTCTTCAGTGAGAAGGTAAACATCCAGTAGACAGGGAACAGATTGACGATCATCCAGAAGATGAGTCCGATATATATTAAGACCTCTTTTACTCTACTTGAATTTCTCATAGCCTTAATCCTCCTCTTTGAATACCAGATTAATCAGCAACGCGAAGCCGAAACAGAGAAGGATCAGAAGAACAGCGATCGTACTTCCCATGCCGTAGCGGTTGCGGAGGAACAGCATGCTGATCATCAGCGTACTAGGCACTTCAGTTGCATGAAGCGGTCCGCCGTTGGTCAGAACGTAGATAAGGTCAAATGATTTCAAAGATCCGGTAACAGCGAAAATAACACTGATCTTTACAATAGGTTTGATGTAAGGCAGGACGATATAGCGGTTGACCTGCCCATCGGTTGCACCGTCCAGCATGGCAGCTTCCCGGAGTTCCAGAGGAACACTCTTGACTCCCGCGTAAAGAAGCAGCATATGATAGCCGACATACTGCCATATTATCGGTACAAATACAGCACCCAGAGCAGTGGCTTTGTCACCCAGCCAGATGCGGGTAAGACTGTCGAGACCGACAGCACGAAGCGCCACATTCAGGACACCGTAATCCGGGTTGTATATTTTCAGCCAGAGCTGACCTATAACAACTGTTGAAATCAGGACCGGCATAAAAAATACCGAAAGAAAGGCTCGTTCGCCTTTTATCTTTTTACCAAGCACCAGAGCCAGCGCGAGTGCCAGCGGAAGCTGCAAAAAGACAGACAGTGCCGCAAGCAGCAGCGAGTTTCCCAGCGCTTTCATGAAACCGATGGAATCACTGGTAAATAACTCTTTATAATTCGAAAAACCGATAAACGTTTTTTCAGTAAAGCCATTCCAGTCAAAGAAGCTGAAATAGCCTGAGGCTCCGATCGGCGCGATCAGCACCCCGCAGAAGAGAATCAGAGCCGGTAACAGAAAAATGATAATATACCATTTATTACTGTACAATTTATTCATATTCAACAGCCCTTTCTTTAAGAAAAAGCAGCCTCCCCGAATCCCTGGACAGACCGGGGAGCCTGCATGTTTCAACTAATCAATAGATTACTATTTTCTTTTGATGTCGCTTATCCGGAATTACTGGAGATCTTTTGTCAGGCCATCGATGAATCCCTGACCGTCGATTTCCTTGCCGTATACCTTAGCAACATAGTCGAGGTAGATCTGAGCAGGGTCTGCGCTCATAGCTGTATCGCCGAAGAGTACCATTCCCTCACATGCATTGACGATGTCTCCGATCTGAACCATCAGCGGCTCCAGTGAGCTTGTATCATAATCAGGTGTCCAAGCCGGGAGTCCTACAGCGTTGAGGTAGTTGTAGTGGCAGATCTCTTTGCCGAGCTCAACAGCGACCTCAGCTGCAAGGTCAGCATTTGCGCTCTCAGAGCATACTGCGAGGTGGTCGGAAGGTCCGCCGATTGCGCAGTTAGCTGTGGAACGCTCAGCGTTCATTACAGGGAACATTGCAACAGAGGACTTGAAGTCAGCAGCAGCAACCTCACCTGTGTTCCATGAACCATTCTGATAGAAAGCAGTCTTTCCAGCAAGGAAGTTAGCTTTTACTTCGTCATTGCCGAGAGCAATGCCGGATGGATCGAAGTATCCCTTGTCGATCATTTCCTGCATTACATCAACAGATTTTGCGATGTCAGGATCATTCCATGTTGCCTCACCGGCAAAGATCTTGTTGAGATCTTCATATCCGATCGACTTGAGGATGATTGGCTCGAGGTACTCAGTTACGCACCAAGTCTCACTTCCAGCGCATCCGAATGGGATGATGCCTGCAGCAAGCAGATCATCGCAGCACTTTGTCAGCTCTTCATAGGTCTCAGGAACCTTGTCCCAGCCAGCCTGAGCAAGCAGATCCATGTTAGCGTACATAGCTACGATGTTGAATGTTGTAGGAACACCATAGTGCTTGCCGTCATATGTACTGTTGTTGAGCATGACTGAAGGAATCTGATCCTCTGTGTAGTTATTCTTGTAGACATCGTCAAGGCATACAACTTTGCCGGCATCTACGAAGTCACCGAGGAACGCGCCGCCCCATGTGAAGAAAATGTCCGGAAGATCGTCTGATGAGCCGCCGGTCATAGCAGCTTTGATCTTTGTCTTATAAGACTCATTCTCGAAAGCTTCCATTTCGATCTTGACGCCAGGATGTGCAGCCTCATAGTCTTCAATAGCCTGCAGATAAGCCGGACGGTTGGCATCACTCTCTGTAGCGATGCACCACAGCTTCAGTGTAACTTCATCGCCGTCGCCGCCGGATCCCTGATCTCCGCCGCCTCCGCATGCAGCCATGAATGGCACCATGCACAGAACTAGGATAAGAGCAAGAAATTTTTTCATTTGGTAACCTCCTTACTTAATAAAACAATAAACTCCTACTTCTCTTATTTACGGTTTATATTAAGATTCAGGATGAGCCTTCGTCTTCCCTATCCAGGCGGGCGGCGAACCTCTCTCCTAAAAGAATCTCCTTAATTTATATGCCCATTCACTAACGGGTTATTACTGCGCAGACCGCTTTACAGCCGGTCAGTTCTTCTGTTCTCTGATCCGGTGCTCCGAATCCGGCAAACAGCTTCCAGTTTCCGCTCCCGGGGATGCGTGTTCCCTTGTCATCCACAACAGTAAATGCGTCAGGATCGATCATGAGGGAAAACTCTCCTTCTTCTTTTGCCTTCAGATGTATCCTTCTGAATCCGCACAGTACCGGGTTCGGCGGTGCGTAAGGCGAGTCTTCATCGTGCAGATATATTTCTATTACTTCGTCTGTCTCAACATCGCCATCATTTTTCACCTGCACGCTGGCGATGCCGTCATCGACTCTGAGGTCCTGAACAATGCACTTTCCATAAGTCAGACCATAGCCGAAAGGATAAAGCGGCTCCCCCTGATGATATCTGTACGTGCGGCCGGACATCGAATAGTCTGTGAAATCCGGCATTTCTCTCAGTGCTTCATTGTGGTAGAACGTCACCGGCAGTTTTCCTGACGGGGAATCCTTTCCGAAAAGGAGATCGGCCAATGCTTTACCGCCGAGTGCTCCCGGATACCAGGATAGGATGATCGAGTCTGCCTTTTCCTCCGCCACTGTCAGGTCGATCGAGCTGCCGGCCATCAGAACGACCACCGTTGGCTTGCCGACTTCGAGAACCTTTTGCAGGAGCCGTCTCTGAGATGCCGGGAGAAGCAGATCATCCTTGTCCCCGGAGTAATAGCTGTTTCCCGTGTCTCCCTCTTCTCCTTCCAGAGTCTCATCCAGTCCCAGAACGAGTATAACGGTATCGCTTCTTTTCGCGACTGCGACAGCTTCGGCGATCCGGTCGTCTGCTTTTGCCAGTGGCTCCACAGAGTCCTGATACAGATCGCAGCCCTGAGAGTAAAGCACCCGGTTCGTTCCGGCTACCATATCCTGTATGCCCTCAAGCACTGTCACATATCTTGAAGCCGTCCCGTGATAATTCCCGATCAGCGCAACGCGGCTGTTCGCGTTCGGTCCGATGACCCCGATCGTACCGCATTCGTCCTTATCCAGAGGCAGTAATCCGTTGTTTTTCAGAAGTACACAGGATCTGAGTGCGGCCTGGTATGCCATTTCCTGATGTTCTTCGCATTCAACGACCTCATAAGGGATCTCGTCGTATTCACTGCCCCCATCTCCCAGTATTCCGAGCAGGAAGCGTGTTGTGAAGACTCTCACCGCACAGCGGCGGATGTCCTCTTCCGATATCATTCCCTTGTTATAAGCCGCCATGATCTGGTGATATGTGCAACCGCAGTTGAGATCGCAGCCGGCTTTCAGAGCCATAGTGACGGATTCCAGCGGATTTGTGGTCACTTTGTGGTTTTCATGGAAGTCGCGGATCGCCCAGCAATCCGAAACGAAGTGTCCCTCAAAACCCCATTCTTCTCTCAGCACCTTCATCAGAGCAGGACTTGCACAGCATGGCTCTCCGTTTGTGCGGTTATAAGCTCCCATTACGGCTTCAACACCGGCTTCACACACCAGCGCCCTGAACGCAGGCAGATAAGTCTCTGTCATGTCTTTCGGAGAAGCGACAGCGTTGAATTCATGTCTGAGTGCTTCCGGTCCGCTGTGGACTGCGAAGTGTTTAGCGCAGGCCGCGGTCTTCAGTGTCTCACCGCTTCCCTGCAGGCCTCGTACAAAAGCCTTACCCATGCGGGAAGTCAGATACGGGTCCTCTCCGTAAGTCTCATGACCACGGCCCCATCTCGGGTCGCGGAAGGTGTTGACGTTCGGTGACCACATCGTCAGGCCGTGATAAATATCCCGGTCACCTTCAGCAGAGAAAGCATTGTACTTTGCCCTTGCCTCTGTTGAGATCGCACAGGCGATCTTTTCGAGGAACTCATCATCAAACATCGCAGCCATCCCGATGGCTTGCGGAAAAACAGTAGCAGTGCCGCCCCGGGCTACACCATGAAGGGCTTCGTTCCACCAGTTATATGCCGGAACATCCAGACGTTCGATCTCACTGGCATCAAAGCGCAACTGTCCGGCCATTTCCTCGACCGTCATGCGGCTAACCAGTTCTTCTGCAGCTTTTCTTGCCTGTTCCCGTGTCATTGATATGAGTGATCCTGTTCTTGTTCTAAACGATGCGAATACGTTTTCGTAGTCTCATTTTAAATTACTTAATCATTTTCAGTCAATAGTTTTTTTGCATTTCGGAAAAAAAGACAAAAATAATCCAATTTTTTACACATTTTCAATATTATCTTAAATTTTTTTATCCCGTTTCATATAATTCATACTTTCCGCACTTATATTTCTGCAAATTTACCGAAAACGAATTCGAGAAATAATGGAAGAAAACCGTATCCGCATGATATGACCTGAAACCAGAATGCATAAAAAGACCATTTCTCCTATTGTTTTACATATTAAAACCGCTGCTTTCAAACGAAAACAGCGGTTTCGTAATTTCTATATCAGGCTCGGATAGTATCCCTCCTGCGCTCTGTTCATTATCGTTTTTTCACCAGATATGCCCTGCAAGGCGCCCCATCACTTCCGCCGAGGTTGATCGGAGCCGCATGCAGTGTATACGCTCCTTCTTCTGTATCTGTAAGCACTACACCTTCCAACAGTATGCATCCTGCACCAAGCAGGATCTTATGCACTTGCACCGGGTCATCCTCAGGGCCGACGGTCTGGCTTTCGTTGCCCAGAAGCAGCAAACCTGCATCTGCAAATACACGGGCGGCATCTTCTGTTACCGTAGCCCTGCCTGCAATGAGAATGCGCTTCTCCGAAAAGGCTCTGCGGGCTTTTTCAAGTATTGAGTTTGCGTCAGCGCCGCTTACTTCTCCTTCATGTCTTTCCACCCAGCACGGCCCTATAAAGGACTCCAGCGGGAGCTGGTCAATGGTCTTCCCGTCCTTGATGAAATGGAAAGGCGCGTCTACATGTGTTCCGTTGTGAGCACACATGTATAGACTTGTAAGGTTATATGGATCCCCTTCTTCCATAGATGAGAGCATCCTGCGTTCAGGTGCAGGATCACCGGGATATACTCTACCGGAGAATAATTCCTGTGTTATGTCTATGATCATGATTTTGCCCCTCTTAACTGTTCTCCTGTCCTGATAGTAGCCGCATACGCGCTGTTGGCAAGGCCGAGGACTGCGGACAGTACGAATAGTGTTTCTATTCCCAGCGTCTTCCAGATCCATCCGCCGAACAAAGCGATCATGATGGTTATGAGATGGTTGACTGACACGCCGGTGGAGATCGTCGCGCGCACTTCATCCAGATTGTCAGAAATATCCTGCACGTATACATTGGATGCCATAGATGCGAGGGATATGATCGAATCGAGGACGTAGTTCACACAGCATACGATGAACGCGATGTGCATCGGGAAAATATGATGCGCGAACCCATAGAAAAAGCATACTATCACGAGTATGAGAGTATCCATTATCATCACGATCTTATACCCGAAACGGTCAATGATCTTTCCTACTAACGGAGACGCGAAAAAGCTGCAGATCGAGGAAACCGCAAACAGCAGGCTTATCACCATCGCATTTGCGCCGTAAAAGAGCACAAGCACATACGGACCGAAGGTAAAGAACACCTGCTTGCGGGCTCCGTAGAACACTTCGAGCATGTAGTATTTCGCATACTTTTTGCGGAAATAGAATCTGCTCTTCGTATCGTCTGTGCTGCTTTCGCCCTTCATAAGCAACGTTGAAAGCGCCCCGAGTCCTATTATCGCCGCACTCACCGCGAAGACTGTTTTGAAGAGCCCCTCTGTACTCGGAAGCTTCCAGAAAACGAATATGATCACAGCATATCCGGCAAGCATTCCGATCTGATGTACAGCATTCTGCAGACCCAGAGCTTCACCTTCCATGCCATCTTTCGAATATTGCAGTGTAAGTGTATTGCGCATACCCAGCTGTATATGATCACCGAGCGAAAATACGAAAATGCACAGGATGACCAGTACGCGGTCAGCGGGAACCACTGCCTGGGCAGCCATCCCTATCAGCATGAACACGGCTCCTATCCTGTAGATCCTTTCCGCGGATAACATGTACAGCAGTGCCAGTACGAAAATCAGCAGCAGGCCCGGCATCTCACGGAAGAATTCCGAGACACCCTTGTCAAACCCCGACATGCCCACTGCCTCAGCCAGATAATTGTCTATTATTCCCTTGTACAGACCGTATGCCAGAGCAAAAGTCACCATCGAAAGGAAGAATGCTCTGTATCCTGATTCCGGTCTGAAGACTCTTTTCAGATTATCCATTGCATTATCTTATTTCTCTTCCGGTCCCGTATATCCTTCATATCCGCCGATGTTTTCAGCTCGCATATAGCCCATCTGCCTTAGGAACGCCGCTGCCATACCGCTTCTGGAGCCGCTGTAGCAGTATGTGTAAATGTGTGCGGTCTTATCCGGCAATACACTCTCTACATATGCCTGATTATTACGGGCAAAAAGTCTGTCCTCTATGTTGACAGCGCCCGGTATATGTCCTTCCGCATACTCTCCGGGAGTGCGTACATCTACAAGCACCGAGTTTTTGAAAATCAGCATATCCTCCAGCCCCTCATTGATATCCAGTTCTGAAAGATCTTCATAATATCCCATGATGGTTCCTGCCTTTTCTGAAAAATACTTAACACAATATGACATCATTCCGGTATTAAGTAAAGAGGAACCGCTGAAATATTCAACGGCACCCCATCTTTCTGTCTTGCTTAAGTACTCTGATGTCATAACAGTCCTGTACCGGTCCTGACAGCCAAAAGCCTGCACGCTATGACATGAACCTATTAGCCACAAACACCACTATACATATTACAAGTGCTGCCAGCAGGAATTTCGGGTTGGTTATTATTCTGAGCACGAATCCCAGCCCCTTGAATATTATGGATAGTATAAGCAAAAGGACTATTACACCTATTATAATTAATAATGTTGATTCCATATAAATTTCCCTCCTTATGTGATCAGGAGACAGGGGACGGTTCTCTGTCTCCTTTTGTATCAGATGGAGCGGGGAGACAGAGAACCGTCCCCTGTCTCCTGTCTCCGATCCATCATTCTTCCATATAATCTGCCAATGCTTCTTTATACGCTTCCGCCTGTCTTCCTATGATAGGTTCCCCGATTATATTGCCGTCAGAATCAACCAGGAACGATGTCGGAATAACTGATATACTATCCATGAAAGTCATAGATTTATTATACAGAAGATTAACATACTTAGTATCACCCTCACCGACAATCTTAAGCGCATCCTCGTATTCCTCGCATTTCATATTGCTCGCATCGCACACGATTCCGATTATCTGCGCGTCATCAGAGAGCGATTCATCTATTTCCCGCAGATCCGGCATCTCCGCAATACATGGCAGGCAGTAAGTTCCCCAGACATTTACAAGTGTAACTTCTTTTTCGCTAAAAACAGCTTCCGTCACTTCATTCCCATACAGGTCTGTCGTTGTGAACTCCCCGACATTGTCCGGCAGATCAATAGAAGCAGCTCCATCATCAGTCATTGAATCTGATCCGCAGCTTCTGAACGCAAGCAACATTAATATAACAGCAAAAAGAATCACAAGGAATGTGCCGTATTTCGACTTTGCTTTTGGTTTTGCGGTCATAATTCTTATTCTCCGAATTATAATCATTTATCAGCTGGCGCGTTGTGCATCATTATAATAGCATCCGCAGAATGCTGATGCAAATACCGGTTCATCGGTCGTTTTTTCTTCTTGACATTCATCCATCAATTTGTTATATTTGCCGCTGTCATTTATGCTCGTAATAGGACGAGCGACCCACAAACGACCGTAAATCGCAACCAATGACACGACCGCATTCTGTGTCATTGCTGACATATTTATTGCTTGACACGATCTTTGTCAGGCTTTTTTATTTGGAAAATCGCTAAATCGCTAAAATGAATACAATAATTATCGGAAATGCTATATCTTTTGCCGGCGCCGTGCTTATGGTCGCTATCGGCTTAATAAAAACAAGAAAATCTATTCTTCTCACGCAGTGTACCATGTTCGGACTGATGGGTTCCGCAAATATTATACTTGGCGGTATGACGGGTGCCGTTTCCTCTCTGGTCAGCATCATCAGGAACTTGTTTTGTCTGAAGGGACCTCTTACAGTCCGGTTCAAACTGTTCATTATCATGATCCAGATTCTGTTATCGGTCAGAGTCAACACTCTGGGCTGGATCGGCTGGCTGCCTATCATATCTGCCTGTTTCTACACATGGATGATAGATGTCAAGGATGAGATCATGCTTAAAACAGTTCTGATCATTGCTCAGTCCATGTGGCTGATCTATGATCTTGCCATTCATAATTATGTGGCTTTCACATTTGACATATTCACTATGCTATCCAACATGTACGGAATAGTCAGTCTGAAAACAAATCAAAAACTCAGGCATAACGCTGCCTGAGCTGGCAGGAGACAGGGGACGGTTCTCTGTCTCCAACAAAAAAGGGGACAGAGAACCGTCCCCTGTCTCCTCCTGTCTCCTATCGCTCATTGACGGTTACATATGCTGGGATTCTCCCGGTCCGATGCATTCAAATATGCCGATTCCTGCGCCGATAAGAACGCAGACTCCTCCGCCCCAGTCATCTCCTGTGCTGGCTCCTCCTGCTCCGAATCCAAAACCGAGAGAAAGGCATTCACCCACTCCTATTCCGCCGCCTTTTCCTCCTGCGATCTGTGCCAGTTCATCTTCAGAGAGTTCGCTGTCTGCTTTGCCGACAGCACTTACATATTCGCTGAATTCGTCATAAGTCGCGGAAAGGCCGTATTCCTGCGCAAGCGGGAGCAGCAGATTATCAAATACTTCCCTCCCGTTTGTCCCCCCTGCATATACTTCAGCCGCTTTACTGAGCTTCTCACGGAATTCAGAATCTGAATTCAGAAGTTCCTGAAATTTGATTATATCTGCTTTTGCCATAATATTTTTCTCCTTTCCCTGCCTGATCGCCATGAATGACAACTGCTTCCGACTATTATTATAATTCAATTATATCAACCATTCACTACTGATGTGATCATCATTCATCTTCCTGTCCGGCGGTTCCGGCAATTTGCCTCAGCATACTGATGTGCATGCTCATCTCCAGATGACGCCAAGGAGACAGGGGACCGTTATCTGTCTCCTCTTTTCACAAACAAAAGGGAGACACAGAACCGTCCCCTGTCTCCTTCATGATCTGTATCAGTCGTCAATTGCGCTGTCTACATCATATTCCAGAATCTTTCCGTCACTCATTCTTACGTCATACTCATATTCTTTGTCTCCGGAAATGAACTCTATTTCATATTTCCAGATTCCATCGTCTTTGTCTTTCTCGAACTTAGTGAATTCCACATCTTCTTCCCTAAGCCCGGCATGCTTGAGGACGATAGCCTTCGCATCTTTCTCACTGATCTGATCAGCCTTATCAGCAAGCTCACCGAGATCAACATCTTCTTCCTGAAATGCCTCTGTATTATCCTGAAATGCCTCTGTATTATCCTGTACTTCCTCTGCCTGCTCAGCAACCTGATTATCATCAACTATCTGATCTTCGACGGTTGCTTTATTACCACATCCGGACATTATCAGCAATGTGATCATCGCAATAACAACAAGTAACTTCTTTTTCATCTGATACATCCCTCCTGTATACTGAAACATATATATTCTGTTTTTTCTTATCATAAATTGTCTGATGTCTGTAGGTGCGAAATCGTTTTCGCATAGAAATAGTATCAGACACTACAGAGATTGTCAAGCACAGTCCTTTTGTATTGGTTCCCGGAAGGAGCAGTACAGTATAACCGGATCGTACGGAAAATCAAGTCAGTATAATTTCTCTGTCTCCTTTTTATAATTCCGATATTTTCAGGATGGTCGAAGAAGGAGCCCGCTGCCTCAGAGGCAGCGGGCATCCGGCGTCTGTTATATGAATTGCTTCTTGATGAGAGATATCCGTTGTTCTTATTTTCTTCCGATTATGAATCCCAGAATCAGCGCTATTACCAGCATTCCTGCTGTAATGAGTGTGACATTATGTGCTCCTGCAGCAGTAACCATGAATATTGGTGCTATCGTCAGATAAAAATTCTGTGTACTGATCTGCCAGAGTGGTGTTGCTGCTATAAGATTCGGGCCGGCATCTGTTTCAAGCTCAGGGTCAGCGATCTTGAGCAGCATCATTCCGGTTGCAGTTGAGCCGGTCCATGCGCCAAACATTACCATAGCGTTCTCAAGCCAGTTTGTCTTGAGCCAAAGCCTTGGAAGTATCATCAGCACAATTGTCGTCAGGATAAGTCCCGTTAAAGATATCGTCAGTATCGCGCTGGCATTATTCAGAATAACATCCAGTTTCATAGTGGCTATTGCTGTAATTATCAGATATTCCAGAGCAAGTGATCCGATATGTGCCAGAGATTCGTTATCGATAAATTCCTGCAGGCGCGTTCTTTTGATGATCATTCCGGCAAAAAGGGATACCAGTATTGCAGGAACGTAAATCGCGAACCCTGAGAACAAAGGTACCTTATGCAGTATCTGAAGCAGACCGTAAGCCAGAAGCATGATACCCAGTACGATTCCAAAATGCAGTGTGAGAGGATCGAACGCTATATCTGAGGTAAATGCTCTCATAAATTTATACTGATGCTCCTTTTCGAGTATTCCAGTATAATCTTCTCTGCTGAGATTACCTGATTTCTCCGCTGTAACCCAGCCCTTGCGGATGCCGTAGTTCAGTATCACAATACCTACAATGATGCCGTATAGCATGCCGATAGTTGCGTAAGTAGTGCCAAAGGCAGAAGCTTCATCATAGTTCCAGTATCCGAGAGTATCATATATTCCGGCAATTACCTGAGGTATACCGTGCGCGCCGTAAAAAGCACCGAATGGCAGCAGTGCTGCTCCATCAGGCAGCCCGAACACCTTTCCGAGTCCCATGGCCGAAAGCACCTGTACGCCAATGACGGCTGCTGAGATGAGGAATATCAGCGTGCACTTTTTGATCATTTTCCTGTCAAAGGACAACGCAATAAACTGTGTCACGAACAGTATCGCAAGCAATGGGTTTGCAAATCCGCTTACGTTATCTGACCAATGTATGTAGTATGGGCAGAACTTACCCAGTACCTCTGATCCAAGCAGCAGCCCGACCAGGCCGCCTACGACAGCAACAGGTATGAACATTTTCTGCAGAAATCCCACCTTGGATCTAAGAAAGAGTCCTATAATAAGCAGCATACTTGCCCATGCGAAATCCATAAGAATTGTTTCAAACATATCGTTTCCCCCTTACTGTCCCTGTGCAGCGGCTTCTCGAATAGCAGCAACAAGTTCCGCAGTCCATTCGTTCTGAAGCTCAAATTGAGTATATACATTCATTGTCGCTTTTTTAAATGCATCAATATCAGGATCTTCATTGACTTTCATTCCGCTTGCTTTCAGCTCTTCAAGCTGTTTGCTCTCATTAGCGGCTACTGCTTCACGATGTTCCTTCCCAAAAGTCACAGCACCTTCCCTGAGTACTTCCTGAATGTCTTCCGGCAGCTTATTCCACGTAGAAAGTGAGAAAACCAGATTCTTTGATTCGTACTTATGATTAGTGATAGTCATATACTGATTGACTTCCTGAATATTGTTAGCATAAATGTTAGCGATAGGATTTTCCTGTCCGTCAAAGGTTCCCTGTTTTAATGCGTCATAAGTTTTGCTCCAGGCAAATTTGGTAGGCTTAGCGTTGAGCTCTCTCATGATCGAGGCCGTCATATCATCATCCGGTATACGAAAACTTAATCCTTCCATGTCGCCAGGCGCATCGATTTCTCTTACGTTATTTGTTAACTGCCGCATACCGTTCTCCCAGAATGCCAGCTGGATAAGATTGTAATTCTCAAGTTCTTCTGTAAGCTTTTCGGCGACAGAAGCATTATCTATAACTGTCCATGCCTGTTCGTAATCTGTAAACAGAAATGGGAGCCCTAGTGTCGCTATTTTAGGTGCGTATGAAGCTTCTACACCCTGGGGCATCATCATAGCATCCAGTTCACCGGTAACCAGCTGCTGGGCCATCTCTGTATTGTCTCCAAGTTTTTCATCAGGATAAAGCCTTATGACCACACGCCCTTCAGTCTGATCGTTGACCCATTCAGCATAATCAGTGAGCGATGTGTTTATCAGATTATCCTCAGTATCACTGTGACCAAGTCTGATAACATATTCGACCTTACTGTTCGTATCATCCCCCGAATTCTGGCCGGACATACTGCATGCCGTCATCGACAAAACTAAAACTGTTGTCATTACCAGCACTGCAGTCCGGACAATATACTGTCTTTTCATGATCTATCACGTCCTCCTGATTTACCTGATATTTTTACTTGATTGAATACTTTATCGGCATCTTCTCGCCAATATAGTTGCCACACTGTAACAACCTTATCAGTGACAACGCCTTATTAATTTGTCCTATGTCTGACATAAGACAAATTAACAATACACATCTTGCTCCCGCAAATCAACAGTTATTGTTAAATTTACCCGGAATTTTACAAAAAAGAAAGTTGCCGATAACCAAATCCGGCACAAACAGTAAGTGTGTAGCGG
>JBGUJM010000073.1:0-17040 GCA_045113935.1 Anaerovoracaceae bacterium | reverse complement strand
GACGTTCACATGGAGCATGCTAAGCAGATCGTTGAGGGCGGCTGCAAGTTCTATTGCGAAGGCGCTAACATGCCTACAACCAACGATGCTCTCGAGTATCTGATCGAGAACATGACAGCTGTTGGTCCTGCTAAGGCTGCTAACGCAGGCGGCGTTGCTTGCTCCTGCATCGAGATGGGCCAGAACGCAGGTCACACTGCATTCCAGCACCAGGCTGTATATGATCAGCTCCACCAGATCATGAAGAACATCTACAGCGCTTGCGCTAAGGCTGGTGAGACATACTATGGCAACAAGAACGCTCTGGTACCTGGCGCTAACATCGCCGGATTCGAGAGAGTTGCTAATGCTATGATGGCTCAGGGTCTTGTATAAAAAAGGCTCATTAGTCAAAAGATGACTCTTTAGGTGTAAACCACAACCAAGAAGAGACCGCTTCCGGGCGGTCTCTTTTCTTACTTTTTTGTCTCTATTAAGGCGGGATATCTTACCCGTACAAACTGATGTCTGTATTATCTCTCCAGATTGTAACAGCGTTCACCTCTGACTGTACCGCGGACACGGTATCTTTTATCTATACTGTTTCCCACACCTCTGTGTTCGCTGAGGTATGATTTCAGTACTTCGAAGGCATCCGCGGCCACAGTCTTGAGTCCGCCATGTTCCTCGAGCTGCTGCGGGGTATATCCGAGCCCCGCCTCAGAATTCAGATAATAATACTCCTGAAGACCTATAGTATACAGATGATCATCAATGATCGGAATCCCCTTGTAAGCGATCAATGCTTTTTTCCTGTCTTTATCATATAAGATATGCAGTTCCTTTGATGTGTGGAAGAACACATCCTCCCAGTCATCGAGAACTTCATCTCTCAGCATGTGAAGCACCATTTTCCTGAGCATCTCACCCGTGACTGTGATCTTGTAAATCTTGCCGTCATAGGGGTATGCTTCCCTCAGATCCTGCAAAGTCAGTGTCATGCCCAGCGAATAACATCTTATGCTGGAAGCGGCCATGAACATGATATCAATATCAAGAGAGTCAGCAAAAGCATCCGCAAACAGCTGGCCGACTTCTGTTGCGTTTCCCCTGCCGTAATTGTCCAGAGACCTGCGGAGTCTGGCGACGATAGTACCGTATTTTTCATCTACATCCATAACATAGGTATTGACCATAGCCCTGACGAAGTTATCAGTCTCGCAGTGGTCCTCATCGACCGGGATCATTTCCCATTTCCAGCTGTCTATCTTTCCTGTCTCTGTATCAAAGTCCAGATCCAGCCTGCCGATGTGAGTGTTTTCCATGCCTGCCTGCACGATGATGATCCCGTTCTCTACCACAGGCGCATCGAGATATGTATGTGAGTGTCCTCCGACTATAATATCTACCCCGAGCGACGGATCGAGAGACTTTGCCAGTTCGATATCCTCATCGATTCCGATATGTGTCAGCAGGACTGTCAGGTCCGGGCGGATGCCCTTTTTCACAGTTGCTCTCTCCAGAGCCCGCCTTATCTCCTGATCGGCCTCTTCTACACATACAAACGTGCCGACCAGACCTTCGGATTTGGTCTGTTCAATGATCGTCTCTGTTATCAGGCCGATAAAAAGCACATTAAGATCTCCGAGAGTCACTGTGTGATGCGCCTTGAACAGATGGCGATTATTGGTCCTGACCAGAAAATTCGCGTTGATGATCGGAAAATTCGCGTACCTCGCTACAAACAGCATGTGTGAGATGCCGTAGTCAAGTTCGTGGTTGCCGAGTGACATGACATCAATATCCATGAGGTTCAGGATGTTCATTGTCGAAAGCCCCTGGAAATCACTGTCGATCAGCGAACCCTGAAACATATCTCCCGCATTGCAGTAAATGGTGTCAGGATTCTCTTCCTTGGCCTTTCTGATATATCCGGCAAGCTGTGCAAGGCTGCCGCTTACCCGGCCATCCTTATCCTGCGTTCCGGTAAACTGTCCGTGAATATCATTAGAATGAAGTATCGTTATATTTCTGATTTTATTATCACTCATATTGCTTTATTACCTTTCCGAAATGATGCAGACTCATCTGCTCATCTGCATCATGGATCAGCCGCAGCAGTATCCGGAATTATTATAGCATGCTCAGTGCCTCTCCTGTATGAAACAAGTAGAGATATACTTCGCTCACCTCAAGGCCTGTTCCTTTGATGATCGCTTCCCTGTACAGATCTGTCTGTACTGCATATTCTCTTCGTATACGCTCAAGTTCCGCCTTGCGGTCAGCTCCTCCGCGTATGTAATTCGACTTGTAATCTACCAGTATGACCTTGCCGTTTTCCTCGAAACAACAGTCTATGACACCCTGCACCAGTATCTGCCGGTCGTCGCCTTCAGACTCTCTTCCTCTGTATGCAGTCCTGAGCGTAAACGCCTTCTCCTTCTTAAGTTCGCCTCTGCGTGCTGCTTCTGCAGCTCTGATGCCGATATCCGTCCTGAAGAAGTCTGCTATCCTTCCTATGTCTATACTGCTGAATACATCCGGCTCAATGGCGCCGTTATCCGCCAGAAAACGGGCTCGCGCTCTGATATAATCCACATCAACGCCGTCCGGTCCGGCCGCACGGGCAAAATCCACAAATTCCATGATCCTGTGGTAACCAATACCGATGTCCGCAGCTCCTGCCTTTCTGTGCTGCTCGTCCGCCCGGCGGAGAATGACAACTTCATCGTCAGTCTGCCTGGTTTCTGTACCATCAGTTCCGGTACTGCTGCCTTCGCGGTCAGCTTCAAGAGTCTCCCGCCTGATTGCGCTGACTGAGTATTTTGCCTTGGCAGCCAGAAGATCATTGTATGGATATTCATAGGTGAACCTTCTGTCGATCTCACGGTAGAGTTTTTCCTCCTCCGCCGTAAGAACGATCTCCGCGGGATCAGGTACACTTCGCTTCCGGACCCGTATTGACTCCCCGGAACGCTCCAGTGGCTGCACATGATATGTATTGTCACCTGTTCTGATCACATTTCTCATGACTTTAAGGAAATCAGGCGGCCTCGTATAGTACTTGTTCAATTCCTCTTCACTTTTGCAGGTGCCGACCAGAATGAGTTTGTTTCGCGCTCTGGTCATGGCTACATACAGCACCCTCAGTTCTTCACTGTAGCTGTCCCGCCGGGACTTGGAGTTAATGGCCCTCTGCACCAAAGTCGATCTCCAGTATTTCCTCGACGGATCGATGTAAGGAAGCGCAACACCGATGTCTGTATCAAAGCTGAATGACTTTCCTATATTATCATATCTGATTCTGTGTCCCAGACCGCCAACGATAACGAACGGGTACTCAAGGCCTTTGCTTTTGTGGATGGTGGATATCCTGATGACATCGTCGCCCGGGCCTGCCGCAGGCACTTGCCCATTGCTGATGCCTTTCTGTCTCATCACATCCACGAATGTAATGAATGAACTAAGCGAAGCAACGGTATCCCTGCTGTAGCTTCCCGCCCTGTCCGCCAGAGCCCTGAGGTTGGCCTGTCTCCTGCCACCGCCGTTCATCGCTCCGGCCATCCGGTAATATCCGGAGTCAGTCAGTACGTGCCAGACAAAATCATCGAGCGGCATCATATGAGACAGACGCCGCCATTCAAGGATACGCTCTGCAGCATACTCTGCCTTGTCCCGCAGTCTGCCCTCCGGTCCTTCCTCACGGTACCATTTCAGCGCTTCCCAGTAAGCCGGCCGCATTCCCGCTCTGTTCGCTGTCCTGCCACCGTCCCCGCCGGTTGGCTCCGCAGTTCTGACTTCCCTCATGTGTTCAGAATGCGCGATCCTTACTTCGGCCAGGTCTTCCGCCGTCCACCCGAAGGCTTCCGAGTGAAGACCGGCTATGAGCGGCACGTCCCTCTTCATATTGTCTATGCAGCTCAGCAGGGACAATGCTATACCTATCTCAACCGTGTCAAAGTAATCATCAGACTCCTCAACAAACGGATCCAGGCCACGCTTCCTCAGCGCCCTGGCCATGATATCCCCACGCGTTTTGACCGCCCTGAAAAGGATCACGATATCTCTTGATTCAACACATCTGACTTCTTTGCGCTTGGTATCATAGAATTCAGTTCCAAGCAGATTTGCTGCAAGATCCGCTATATATTCAGCCTCAGCTTCTTCCTTCGAAATATCCGTGATCTCATCATCGATATCCGCGGTCATCTGAATTACATCTGCCGGTTCTTCGGCTCCGGAGCCGGTTTCTGCTTCAGATCCCTCCTCCGTCAGTATATGTACTTCAGGCACAAAGTCATACTCCGGCGGACATTCAGTTCCTGTATTCAACCGGGCTCTCTCGTCATAGTCTTCCATGATCCTGCTGAAGACAGTATTGACGTATCTTATTGTCGCATCATTGGATCTGAAGTTTCTGGACAGGTCTATCGCTACGCCCTCAGTCTGATCATTACCTGAGAATTTTCTGTATACTTCCCGGAATATGGAAGGTTCAGCCTGCCGGAATTTGTAAATACTCTGCTTGATATCACCTACCCTGAACACGTTATCAGGTCTGGCTATACTGCTGATCAGCGCTTCCTGTATCCGGTTGGTGTCCTGATACTCATCCACGAAAATATATCTGAATCTTCTGCGGAGTGTATCCGCGGCTTCGGGCTTTCTCAGTACGCGTACGGCGAAGTGCTCCATATCCGCAAAATCCATGACCCGGCGCTCACGCTTCTTTTCCATATATCGCCGTTCGAATTCCTCAAGAAGCTTTATATAGTAAATCGTATACCGATAAGTCTCATTCAGTTCATCAAGACGCACATTGAAGTCCGGAACAATATAGCGGTTACTCCAGTCTCCGATTTCTTTTTTGTAAGCTTCTCTCAGGGCTTTGACTTCTTCTTTGATTGGCTCGTAAGCTTCCTTATATGCTTTCCCCGGTCTGAGCGTTATGAATCCGATGGAACCCATCCGTTCCATGAGTTCATTGTCGAGCCTGCCGCCCTTCAGTTCCCGGAGAATACCCCTCATTTCAGATACTTCCGGCAGCAGCTTTTCTGTAAACAGATCATCAAGCCCCGAATCATGCATCAGCTGTCTGAGTCTCTCTGCCGCTTCACACGCAACGGTCATCGTCTCTGCCGCATCATCGGTCATGACTGCCTGAAGCTCTGACCCATCGAATGTTTCAGGCCTGACTCTGAGGGTCTCCGCTCTGCTATATGCCCATTCAAAGTAATCCGGTACGGATCTGAGTCCGCCGTAAGCGCTGAGCATCCGGTCTTTGAAAGTATCCTCCTGTCTCTCCTCGCTGTAGAGTCTCAGGAATTCACGGAATCCTACATCACCTGCAGGATCATCCTCTCCGCGCGACAGAAACCTGTCATCCTCAAACCCCGCATCGATCAGTTCCTGCAGAGCTTCCCTTCTCATCAGCTCGCCCTGCACCTCATCGCATGCGCCGAAATCAGGTTCCATATCTATCTCGTAGAAAAATTCTCTGATTACGCGCATCGCGAAGCTGTCGATCGTCGTTATGTACGCGCGGTACATCCTCGCAAGCTGGTCGGACAGGCGTTTTGCGTCATCCGGTGACTCAGCGATCTGCTTGCGTATGGCAGAGGACAGACGCGACTTCATTTCCGCCGCCGCAGCCCTTGTGAATGTCACGATAAGCATTTCATCGACATTGGCTTTGCCATCAAGAATGATCCTGAGGATCCTTTCCACCAGAACGGCAGTCTTTCCTGATCCCGCCGCGGCGGATACCAGCACAGACTTGTCAAGAGTCTCTATTGCACTAAGTTGTTCCTTACTGAATTTTACGCTCATATCTGAAGTATACCATATCAGAGCAGGTTATTCAGAAGTCTGTATGGTCATATCGGTATGTATTTGATACAATAACTAATAGTGATTGTAAGAGAGATTGCTCTTTAAAATACAGGAGAAAACATTATGAAACACAGACCAACTATGCTGATGATCCTCGATGGTTTCGGGATCAGAAAAGAAACATACGGAAACGCGATAGCGGCAGCGAACACTCCTGTGCTTGATAAGTTCTTTGCACAGTACCCGTTCATTACTATCGAAGCCAGCGGCGAGCCTGTAGGACTTCCTGCCGGACAGATGGGCAACTCAGAGGTCGGCCATCTCAACATTGGAGCAGGCTCGGTTGTCTATCAGAACCTGCTCAAGATCACCAGATCCATCCAGTCGGGTCAGTTCTTCGAGAACCCTGCTTTGCTTTCGGCTATGAAAAATGCCGCTGAGGGTCATACACTCCATATCATGGGACTCGTTTCAGACGGTGGTGTCCACAGCCATTTTGAGCACCTCAAGGCTGTGATCGATATGGCAAAACGCAACAATGTCAAAGATGTTGTCGTTCACTGCTACCTCGACGGAAGAGATGTTCCGCCTAAGAGCGCTATGACATGGCTTGGTCCTCTCGAGGATTATATGAAGGAAGAAGGCGTAGGCTGCATAGGCGTGATTTCCGGCAGATTCTATGCTATGGACAGAGATAAAAGATGGGAACGTCTTGTCAGAGCTTATGACGCGCTTACTCTGAGTGAAGGTCTCACCGCATCATGCGCGCAGGAATGCATGGATAATTCTTACGCCAAGGGTGAAAATGACGAGTTCGTACAGCCGACAGTGATCAACCCTATTCCGATGAAATCCGGAGACTCTGTGATCTTCATCAATTTCAGGCCTGACAGAGCCCGCGAGATCACCAGAGCTCTGGTCGATCCGGATTTTGACGGATTCGAGCGCAAGGTCGTTCTGAAAGACCTTAACTATGTCTGCATGGCAGAGTATGACGCGACAATGCCTAATGTGACAGTAGCTTTCCCTCCTCAGGATGTTGATCCGACCCTCGGCAAGACTATCGCTGATCTCGGGCTCAGACAGCTCAGGATCGCCGAGACGGAAAAATACGCGCACGTCACATTCTTCTTTAACGGCGGTGTCGAGGCGCCTAATGTAAATGAGGACAGGATTCTTATTCCTTCCCCTAAGGTCCCGACATATGATATGCAGCCTGAGATGAGCGCGCCGGAGGTAGCGAGTACTGTAATAGAGAAGATCAAGGAGGATACCTATGATCTGATCATTCTGAATTTCGCAAACCCTGATATGGTCGGGCACACCGGAGTATTTGACGCAGCGGTCAAGGCAATAGAGACACTCGACGGACTTGTAGGTCAGATAGCAGAAGCCATCCTCGCCAGAGACGGTCAGATCCTGCTCACAGCTGATCACGGCAATGCCGACACGATGCTTGATGCTGACGGCAACCCTGTCACCAAGCACAGTACATCTCTCGTACCGCTCTGCCATATATGCAATGAGCCGGTACCTTTCAGAAAGACCACCGGCAAGCTTGCGGACATTGCCCCGACTATCCTTACCCTTATGGGTCTCGAGGTCCCTGCGGGCATGGAAGGCGATGTGCTCGTATGATGTGACACAACACACGCTTTACTGACACGTATTTCCCGTAATAACAACGGTTCAGGAACCATTGCAGATCACAATGATTCCTGAACCGTTTTGATTTGATTCTTATGCCGGCGCTGACCGGTGTCCTTATACACCTGTTATTTGTTGATGAAGTCGCTGAGTACGTCGACTGCTTCAACATAGCTGTCGAATCCTTTCCCTGCGACTGTAGCGATCGCTGCCTCGCCTGTAAATGAGCGGTGGCGGTACTCTTCCTGGCGGAGAAGTGGTTCTGTTATGTGCACCTCAACGCATGGCGTCCTGACAGCCTTCATGGCATCCATAATGGATATGCTTGTGTGCGCGTATCCTCCCGGATTGATAATTATTCCGTCATAGTTCTCGAAGAAAGCCTGATGGATCTCATCGATGATATCACCCTCGTGATTGGTCTGGACGAACTTGAGGTCGTTTCCTTCTCCTCTTTCTGCTCTTATGTAGTCGACCAGTTCCTCATAACTGCCTGTGCCGTAGATCTCCGGCTCTCTGATACCGAGCAGATTCATATTAGGTCCATTTATTATCAGCAATTTCATTCAGATACCTCTCGATCTTTCTCGCGATATAGTAGACAAATCCTTTGAGCTCATAGTTATACGTATTGCCTTCACCGGTTTTCGCCCGGCGCTCTCCGAAGATCCTCGAGTTGAGTATTGACATATCAGAAGCCCGGCGGTATACCCGGTCTCTGACATTGAAGAATTCCGTCAGTCCGGCGTTGATACTCACATCACGGCCCCTCCTGTCGAGGAGTTCAAGCGGTCTTCTGACATATACGACTATGCCGTTAGCCCTCAGAAGATCTCTGTTGATCGGATTGAGTGCAGTGCTGCCGCCGGTAGCGATCACGGCGCCCTTGTTTTTGCAGACTTCCCTGACAGCAAGGTGCTCCATCGCTTTGAAATAATCCTCTCCGAGTCCATTATCCGATAAAACTTCAGGGATCTTGTCTCCCATGAGCTTTTCGGTCTCTTCATCAGTATCTATGAATCTGCGTCCCATTTCATACGCATATCTCCGCATGATCGTTGTTTTGCCGCTGCCCGGCATACCGACCGCGATGATATTGAGTTGGTCTTCGAGTATCCTGCGCTTGACAGGTATGATGAACCGCCTGTCCTCGTCCATGAAATCAGGCTTGCCCAGCCAGATGTTCCTGGAAGCTATTACGCGGTATATGACCATCTCAAGACCTGATTTTGTATGACATCCTGTAAGCCTGCGCGCATCCTGCAGGAACTTGGTCCTATAAGGGTCATAGATCATATCTATAGCAATCTCCAGTCTGCTGAACAGCCTGACTGATATGCGCTGATCTGAGAGTGCTGAATGCTCTATGTCAGGCGACCTGCCGGCAGGTGTGCAGTTGATGATGACCTGAGCATCGTAGTGCAGAAAAAGCCTGTTATAGCCGGTCACCTCGTACAGATTTCCGAGCTTTACAGCGTCGCCGCCGGCTGACGGGACCAGTTTCTGCGAGGTCATCTCCGGAAACCTTGATACCAGCACTATCTGTGATGCCCCCATCTCTCTGAGAGCTCTTGCAGCTCCGGTCGCCGCGCCGCCGGTACCCAGGATAACACATTTCCTGCCCTCAACATATCCTTCCGTCAGATACCTGAAGCCATGCATGTCAGTATTGTAGCCTGCAAGTCTTCCGTCAGGCAGCCGCCTCACTACATCGACCGCACCGGCTTTTCTGGCATCATCAGATATCTCATCAAGATACTGCAGCACCTCATACCTGTACGGATTCGATATATTGAACCCGTCATATCTGGTATCCGCAAGTATCGCACCAAGTCCGTCGTCTCCGGTCACTTCAAGCTCATCATATTCATAATCGGCGACTTCATTATGGATCCGCCTCAGCTGGCTGTATCCGTGGTTGCCCCCGATCGATCCGTATCTTGCCATGTTGCTTTCCGTTCCCTTTTATTTGTTAAGAAAATGATATATCAGCTTTAGATTGTATTTCAAATTTGTTAAATAAATGTCAATACCCGCCGGTCATACGGCGGGTAAAAACAGGAATCGACGTTCCCGGCAAAGCGGGTGTCATTATTTTATATAAGCATCAAATATCTTCGGATCCACCTTACCGCGGATGGTATCTCTGACTCCTTCACTTGCCTTGATGATATCCTGTCTGGTCTCTTCATCGATAGTCATGATTTCAGTACCGCTTTCCTCAATGACAGCAACACGGTCTGCGATCCTGTCATCAGATGCCTGGCGGGCATACTCAGTTGCCGTCGCCGCAGCCTGTTTAAGGATCTTCTGATCCTCTGCCGGCATATCCTTGAAGAATTCGTCATTCATGATCAGTGTGATCAGATGAGGAAGATGATTGGTCTCGACTACGTATTTCTGCTGCTCATACAGCCTGTTGGAGACGATGACCTCGTATGGGTTCTCCTGCGCGTCGATCGTATGCTGCTGGAGCCCGATATAAACTTCGGAGAAACTCATCGGTGTTGGGTTCGCTCCGATAGCCTTCCAGAACGCGAGGTGATACGGGTTCTCCATGGTACGTATCTTCTGCCCTTTAAAATCAGATATCGAGTTCACGCCCTTGTTGGTGCTCATGACGCGGAATCCCTGATCCGCAATACCGAGCAGCTGATATCCGCCTTTTTCATAGACTCCGCTGATGAGGCTGCTGAACTGAGGGTCATCCAGTACCTCTCTGCACTCATTCAGATCTTCAAATGCGCAAGGCACATCAAATACAGCAAGATCAGGCATAAATGTTACCTGCGGGGCTGTGTTCTGGACAACAAAAGGTATATCTCCGTCCTTGCAGGACTCAAGGAGTTCACGGTCGCCGCCAAGTGTAGAGTTAGCATAGACCTGGATCCTGATCCTGCCGTCGCTGAGCCTGTCTACTTCTTCCGCGAACTTTTCAGCATAGATCTGTGTAACAGTATCTTCCGGGCTCGCAGTAGCAAGCGGGTATGCATAGCGCTGTTCTCCGCTGTCTTTGCCGCATGCCGTCAGGAGTATTGCGCAGATCAATACAGCTGCCGCTGTCAGTGCAAAATGCTTTTTCATACCGCACCTCCTTCTACAGCAGCGCCAGCGAGAATGCCGGCACGAATGTGAACAGCAGCAATGCCATAAGGAACAATCCTATCATCGGCATAGCCCTTCTGGCGATCTCCATTACCGGTACATCTGTCAGAGCACTTGCCACGAACAGATTGACCCCGATCGGCGGAGTAACGAATCCGATAGCCAGGTTGACTACCATGATAACACCGAACTGGATCGGATCCATTCCGATACCCTGAGCGATCGGCAGCAGGATCGGAGTGAGGATCAGGATCGCCGGTGTCGTATCCATTACCATTCCGACAAGCAGCAGGAACACATTGATGACCAGCAGGATCACTACCTTGCTCGAGAAGTTGCCGAGTATGAATGAACTGACTGTCTGAGGTACCTGCATCAGTGTCAGCACTCTTGAGAATGCCGTAGATGCCGCCAGAATGAACAGGATCGGTGTGAAAGTTTTGATCGCCTCTACCAGGATCGGCCAGATGTCTTTCAGCTTGATCTCTTTATAGATAAAGAGACTTACGATCAGCGCGTAATAAACGGATATGACCGCAGCTTCTGTCGGCGAAGTAATTCCGGAATAGATGCATCCCAGGACGATCACCGGGCTGAGGATCGCCCAGAAGCTCTCTTTGAATACCGTTCCGAATCCCTTCTCGTGAAGCTTACCTATCTCCTCGCTTATCTTCGCTTTGTCTTCTCCGTTCTTTTTGCAGAAGAATACCGCATAAGCCATCAGTAATCCGGCAATGACAAGTCCCGGAATTATTCCGGCAAGGAAAAGATCGCTGACAGAAGCTCCGGATGCCATTCCATACATGATGAAAGGTATGCTCGGAGGTATGATGACACCGAGTCCGCCGGCGACGGCTACGACTGATGTTGAAAACGTCTTGTCGTAGCCCAGCCCGATCAGGATCGGGATGGTCATGCTGCCTACGGCAGCAACGGTCGCCGGAGCAGAGCCGGAGATCGCACCGTAGAACAGGCATGTTACTATCACGGCACATGGCATGCCGGCCGTGAACCTTCCGAAGAAGTAAGCGAAAATATCAAATATTTTGCGTGAGATTCCTCCCTTTGCCATAATTATGCCCGAGAGCACGAACATCGGTACAGCAAGCAGCGGAAAGCTGTCGAGACCGCCGAACATTGCCCTGATCAGATATTTTGCGCCGACAGTGAACGACGGATCAAAAATATGAGGCAGGACAGCTGTGATACCGAGCGTGATACCGACAGGTATGGCAATTATGAGGAAAAATACAAACAGTATAAACAATAATCCTACCGGCATGACTACTCCTTTCCGCCCTCAGCCGCGGATGCGGCCTGGCCAGCTTCAATGAAGGATTCAGGAGTATTGCGTTCAGGATGAGCAGGATCATATACATTCTGCCCCAGAGAGATTCTGAACTCTATGATCCACCTCTGAATGATCCTGATCGCTACCAGTACGAACGAAACGAACGGTGCCGCCTGTATATAATACATAGGAATTCCAAGAGCAGGACTGACCTGCCCGCTCGCCACGGCGGACATCATGTATGAGAAGGCAAACGGGATCATATAGAAGAAAAATGCCAGCTCAAAGGTATGATTGACCACCTTGATTATCGCCTTGGTACGCCTGGAGAATCTTGCCACGAATTGCTCTATCTTGATCGAAATGCATCTCTTGGTACAGTAACTGACACTGATAAAACCGCTCCATATGAACAGATACCTTGTCAGTTCTTCCGTCCACGAAAGAGACGCCTTCAATGCAAATCTGGAGAAGACCTGAATACCCATTATCGTTGCCATTGCAAGCAGCAACAGAGTCAGCAGAAATTCCTCCAGATTGTGATCAAGCCATTTAATTGCTTTTGTCATGGCTTTAATCCTTTCTCTTTTAAACATGCCCTGCCCCGGCTGTTTATAGATACTGCAGGGACAGGGCTCATATTATTGATCAGTTTATTAAAGTGCTCCGTGGAGAAGTGTGAGGATCTGCTTCAGATCTTCAACTCCCATCTGTCCCGGTGCGGAAGCCTTAGCAGCAGCGCCGAATGTCAGGGCTGATCCGAAGACCTCGCCTGCAAGGCGGCTGATAACGCCTGTTCCTGCCATGGACATAGTGATGATAGGACGGTCAGCATGCTCATTTGCCATCTCCTCAGTAGCAGCGAGAAGTGTCAGAACATCTTTCTTGTTCTGTGGCATCACTGCGATCTTAGGGATATCCGCGCCGAGTTCCTGCATCTTGCAGAGACGGTCTACGATATCGTCCTTATCAGGAGTCTTGAAGAAATCATGGTTGGATGCTACGACCTTAACGCCGGCAGCATGTGCTCCCTCGATGATCTTCTTAACGATCTCGTCACCTGTGAAGACCTCAACATCTACCATGTCTACCAGACCAGTCTGTGCTGCTTTGATATTGATGTCTGCATATACATCATCCTCGATCGCTTTCTCTCCGCCTTCTTTGGAAGTACGGAATGTCATCAGGATAGGTGTATCACCGAGAACCTCGCGGAGATCCTTCAGCACGTCTTCGAGTGCAGCGAAATCAAATACGTTCTCGAACCAGTCGATACGCCACTCAACAACATCAGCAGGCAGCTTGTTGATAGCGCGCGCCTCATCAAGGATCGCTTCTTTGGTAACTCCTACGATAGGAACGCAGATCTTAGGCATTCCTTCGCCGATAACTGTGTTTCTTACTTTTACAGTCTTCATTGCTAAGTTCCTTTCTGCTATTTGTTAAATACTGCAGCCGCATACAGTGCATACGGCTGCATGTATTTCCGGTTATGAATTATGACTTATGCGTCAGATTCAGCTGCTGCGAGCATCTTGTTATAGTTCATGTTTACAAATACTCCGAGCAGAGTTCCGATTGCTGTCAGCGCGATGTTCATAATCATTACTCCGCTTGGAGTCATCGATGCAGCTGCTGTAAGGAGTGTGTAGTTGCACAGTGATGATGCGATCATAACGAGAGCTGTAACAGTACCCTTGATCCTAGGGAAGAGCATGTTGCATACAGAGGTTGCGATCTGCAGAAGTCCGCCTGCTCCGAACCATCCGAGTACGAATGCGCCGGCCTTGAGTATTCCCTGGGAAGGAGCCATAAGTACAACGACCATCATGAGCGCGCAGATAGCAGGATAGATCATTACGAATCTTACGTCCTTGATCTTGCTTGTCAGCAGAGCTGTAACAACGAGTCCGATCATGGTTCCGATAGCGTAGAACGACTGCATAACCTGTGGCTCAGCCCAGCCTGCAACGTCCTTAGCGAAATTCTGAGCGCAGTTGAGCCAGAGCTGGAATGTACCTGTGCATGTGAATCCGATGAGGATCATAGCGATGGAGCCAGCAGAGAAGTTCGCGCTCTTGATGCTCTGCAGAAGGCCTTCTTTCTTCTCAGCCTTCTTGTCTGTGTCCGGCAGAGGGAAGAACAGGATCAGAGCCATCAGTACGAGGTATGCGATTCCTACGACGTAGAACAGCATGTTGTAAGTAACCAGTCCGCCGGCAGTCTGTCCGACAGCAATTCCGAGGAAGAACGGCAGCAGGAACTGTGAACCTGAAATAGCAAACTTGATACCCATGGTTGCAACGCCAGGAGCCTTGTCAATGATCTCTGCGACAGCAGGATAAATACCTGTGTCGAGGAAGGAGTTAGCGATACCGCCTACGATAGCGCAGATATAAGCGATTCTATATCCACCGCCGCCGCCTGCGTTAAATGCCATAGCGAGGCCAATCAGATAAACTGCATAAGAGAATCCGCCGATAGCTGTGGAGATTCTGCGTCCGAGTTTGTCAGAAAGCGGACCTGCGAACGGAAGCGCGATAAGTCTTCCGAGTCCGAGCGCGGCAGCGATTGCTGTGATGGACATTGCCTCAACGCCCCAGCTTGCAGCAAGTGCGTCCTTGATTACAGCCTGTCCGAGTACGGAACATCCGATACCGTGCAGGAAGTAGTTCAGATAGAGAACTATTACACTTGGTAAATATTTCTTGTTAGTCATGGTTATTCCCCTTATTAGTATGTAAAACTTAAGTTTTTAGTGATTAGTCGTCATAGCTGATGCCAAGGACTTCCTTCATGTGATCGATTGGCATCGGCTTGCCAGTCCACATTTCGAATCCTGCGGCACCCTGGAAGAGCATCATGCCAAGTCCGTTCATTGTCTTGCAGCCTACCTCTTTAGCCATGGTCCTCATCTTGGTGCAGAGTGGTGAATAAGGTACATCTACTACGATAAGTTCAGGTCTGAAGAAGCTCTTGTCAGGAACTACAGATACATCTTCAAGCGGCTTCATGCCGGCGCCTGTAGCGTTAACGAACAGATAGCTGTCAGCCATTTCTTCTCTCAGCTTCTCTGTGTCGGCAAGGTCATAAATAGCTGCCTTGCAGTTAGTGTTCTCGTTGATCTTCTTTACTGTATCTTCTCCTACCTCGAAGAACTTGTCCTTGATGTTGAAGATGCTCATCTCAGCAACTCCGTCAAGAGCAGCCTGGATCTCAATAGCTGTTGCAGCTCCGCCTGCTCCGCAGATAGTCATCTTCTTGCCGATAGGATCTATGCCGTTATCCTTGATAGCAGCCATGAAACCGATACCGTCTGTGATATGACCTGTGAGGTGTCCGTCATCATTGACGATGGTGTTGACAGCGCCGCAGAGCTTAGCTGCAGGTGAAAGCTCATCGAGGTACTTGCCTACCAGAGTCTTGTTAGGCATGGATACGTTGGAGCCTCTCATCTTGAGTGTACGGATCGCCTTTACAGCATCCTCGATCTCATCAGCACCTACCTCAAATGCGAGATAAGCATAGTCAGCACCTACTGCAGCGAATGCTTCGTTCTGCATAGCAGGCGAGCTGGAGTGACGGATAGGATAAGCCATAAGTCCGATAAGTTCGGTATGTCCTGTGATTCTTTCTGCCATTGTTATTCTCCTTATAAAAAGTTCTGTTCTTTCCGGCATTCCCTGGATGCCGATCCTGTAAAAGTCTCTGAATCACCACAAGTCAGAAGACTATTATATTATTGTTGTAACTTTCGTTGTTTATATTCTATTCGCATTATTCGATGCAGTCCAATGCTACATATTGGCATTTTTGATACATTTTAGCTATCAATAGAAGATGTTGATGTTGTATAATGTAACCATAGTTACAACCTATAGATTTCTACTTATCCGGAGGCATTATCATGACTCTTAACCAGCTCAGATATTTTCAGACAGTTGCCAGGCTGGAAAACTTCCGCGCGGCTGCTGAAGAACTATTTATCTCCCAGCCTTCACTTTCACGTTCAATGGATTCCCTGGAGCAGGAACTCGGGATCACGCTCTTCCAGCGCGCCGGAAGGGGTATCGTTCTGACAAGAAGCGGCAGGCTGTTTCTTGAATACGTCAACCGCATTATTGAGGACTGTGATATAGCAGTTCATAAGATGAAGGATCTGTCAAGTTCCGGAGGCCGTATTGACATAGGCTACGTATTTCCTCTTGCCAATTACTACATCCCTCACAAGGTACGCTCATTTCTGAATCAACCGGGCAATGAGAATGTAACCTTCGGATTCTCGCAGAACAAAACATCAGCCATAATACAGGAGGTCAAGAGCGGAAGATTCGATGTCGGCTTCTGTGCTTATTCGGAACATGAAGAAGAGCTGGAGTTCTTCCCTATTCTGAAACAGGAGATGGTCGTGATCACGGATCTTGATCATCCGCTGGCGGGCCGCAACGAAATATCTGTATTCGAGCTGGCAAATTATCCGCTGATCGGATATGAAAGAAATTCCGGGCTCGGTGAATACACCCGCAGACTATACCGCAATCTGGATATGAAGCCGAACATTCTCTGTGAATGCGCGGATGAGAATGCCATACAGGCTCTGGTCCGTGAGAAGTTCGGGATCGCTCTGGTTGCGAAGGTAGATATTCTTAATGAAAAGTATCTCAACATCCTGCATCTCTCTGATGTCAATCTCCATCACAGAGTCAATATGGTGTGGCTGAGAAATCACTACCAGCTGCCTGCGGTCCAGCGCTTCATAAGTTTCATGAAAAACAGTACAAATCTTGAATCAGACAGCATCTGAATGAAAACAGAACAGAGCCTTCCGCAGCTGAAACAACTGCGGAAGGCCCTGTTCTTCCAGGATCGGTATTAAGGATGGTAATTAGTCAATAAAGCCTTTCTTTTCAAGTACTTTAACGATTTTGCGTGCTTCTTCCGTTCCCTCGATGATTCTTCTCTGACGCTTTGAGTCGCCGATGTTCATGATCTCGACATCTGCAAATTCCTCGTTCAGCATATCGAGAACCGGATTGTTGGACTTGAGTCCCATGCAGATGCATCCGTAATCGAATTCTACCTCTTCCATGCTTCCGTCAGGATTCTTGACCACGAAGCAGTCAGGCTTTACTTCCTGAAGAGCTGTGGACGGTCTCTGGTGTACGTTGTACTTATTCATCAGATCA
>JBGUJM010000072.1:0-10608 GCA_045113935.1 Anaerovoracaceae bacterium | reverse complement strand
TGGCTCTGTATATATTTACCCGGGATGTAAAGTGGGCAGAGAATGTCATGCGTACGCAGCAGTTCGGAGGCGGCTGCATCAACGAAGTCTGCATCCACCTGATGGTCAAAGGGGTTCCTTTCAACGGGACCGGACACTCAGGAATGGGAGCATACCACGGAGAATGGGGATTCCGGGAATTCACTCATCCTCAGACGGTACTCTACGGACAGACCAGATTCAATCTGCCTCTCCGTGAACATCCATACGGCGGTATCAGGAACGCTTACAAAATCAGGATGGTCCGTCTGTTCCAGCGTTGACACGGGGATAATACGAAATCATAAAAGACAGCCGGGAGACACTCCGGCTGTCTGGCGTATTTAACTTATACGCGGTGTGGGGACGGGTGAGACTACTTGGAAATCTCGTTGAGTTTTTTGGCGAATCTGGCTACCTTTCTTGCAGCAGTGTTCTTGTGGTATGTACCCTTCGCAGCTGCCTGCATGTACTTCTTCTCAGCAAGCTGGAAAGCCTTCTGAGCCTCTTCAACATTGCCAGCCTCAACTGCGGCGAGGAATGCCTTCTCAGCTTCCTTGACGTGTCCTCTGACTCTGATGTTGCGAGCTGTCTTCTTGTCGATAACCTTGATTCTCTTCTTTGCGGATTTAATATTTGCCATTAAATTTACCCCACTTTCTTCAATAATGTATTAATTCGCAACGGGTATTATACGATATCCATTTAGTTAAAACAAGCGGTTTGCGTAAATTTTTATACGCAAACCGCACTTTTATTTATTCATATGTCTACAGGAACATTCTCCGCGGAAATGCGTGATATCCTGATTATTTGCCGTATTTCTCGATCAGTCTCTTAAATCCCGGCAGCGAGTTCTTGATCATCTCATTGGATACACAGTATGCCAGTCTGAGATATCCCGGACATCCGAATCCCGTGCCCGGAACGATGAGGATGTTTTCTTCGAGTTTCGCTGCTTCGGAGAATGCCATATCATCTCCGTTCGGGGCCTTCATGAACAGATAGAAAGCTCCGTCAGGCTTAGCGCACACATAGCCCATCTCAGTCAGACCATTATAGAGGTCGTTCCTGTTCTGATCGTAAGCTGCGAGGTCAGGTGCACAGTCTACACATTCCTGAACCACTCTCTGGATGAGTGTCGGAGGGCAGACAGAACCAATCTCTCTTGCAGCACCTGCAACCGCTGCGTAGATCGCCTTGCCGTTTTCGCATTTTGCAGGAACATATACATAACCGATACGCTCGCCCGGCAGAGACAGGCTCTTGGACCAGGAGTAGCATACGATGGTGTTGTCATAAACTTCCGGGATGAAAGTGACTACAGCATCTCCGTATACGAGCTCTCTGTATGGCTCATCGGCGATGATATAGATCGGATGGCCGTATTCAGCCGCTTTCCTCTTGAGCACCTCACCGATCTTCTCCAGTGTCTCTCTGGTATAAACGACTCCGGAAGGGTTGTTCGGTGAATTGATGACGACTGCGACAGAATTCTCATCGACAGTTGCTTCAAGCGCCTCGAGGTTGATCTGGAAATCAGGGACGTCAGGATCAACAACTTTGACCTTGCCGCCGCCTGCGGTGAAAAACACATTGTATTCCGGGAAATATGGTGCCAGACAGATGAAATTGTCTTCCGGCTTGGTTGTAAGAGCACAGGAGACCGCTACGAGTGCAGGAGCGCAGCCGCAGGTCATGAACAGTTCACCGGCCTGTGCATTGGTTGAGAACCGCTCTCTGAGATTTGCCGCAACAGCTTCGCGTGTTCCTTCAAAGCCAGGAGCCATCGAATATCCGTGCAGCAGTATTGAACTCTCTTCATTGACGAGTTTCTTAATGGTCGCGTTTACTTTTGCCGGAGCAGGTATGCTCGGATTGCCAAGAGAATAGTCATAAACCTTGTCTTTGCCGAGTTTCTTTGCCTGCTCCAGTCCGTAGGCGAAGAGTTCACGGATGATGCTTGGCGCTGTGCCATAGCCGTAATACTTCTCGTTAACCATATCATAATCTCCTTTTCAAGTCAGATTTAAAGCTTTCACTTTTATCCTATACTGTCAAAATTATAACACCAATGCATGTACTTGGTTGTACTTCTTTTGTACAGAAAAAGAGCGTGCCGTGAAACACGCTCTCACCTTTATCCTAGATATCCAGTTCCAGCAGGACCGGACAATGATCGCTGCCCATCACATCCGTCAGGATCACAGCATCGGCAAGTTTTTCCCTCAGTCTGTCAGAAATAATAAAATAGTCGATCCTCCATCCCACATTCTTCTCTCTGGCGCGGAATCTGTATGACCACCAGGAATATGTGACCGTTTCCGGATAGAGATATCTGAAAGTATCTGTGAAACCCGCGCCGAGGAGTTCGGTCATCTTGCCTCTCTCTTCGTCTGAGAATCCCGCATTGCCCCTGTTGCTCTTAGGATTCTTAAGATCTATCTCATTATGCGCGACATTGAGATCGCCGCAGTATATCACCGGCTTGATCCTGTCAAGTTCACACATGTATTCACGCATCGCGTCTTCGAACTCGCAGCGGTAGCCGATCCTCTTAAGGCCATCCTGAGCATTCGGAACATAGCAGCAGATCAGATAGAAATCCGGATATTCCAGAGTGATCACCCTGCCTTCATCATCGTGATCTCCGTGTATTCCGTAAGATACCGACAGCGGTTCACCCAGACTCTTTCTTGCGAATATGGCAGTGCCCGAGTAGCCTTTCTTCTCAGCATAATTGTAATATTCGTAATACTCTTCAGGATGGAAATCCGCCTGACCGGCCTGCATCTTGGTCTCCTGAAGGCATACAAAATCCGCGTCAAGCGAATCAAACACTTCCGCAAAGCCCTTTGTAAGCACAGCACGGAAACCATTCACATTCCAGCTTGCAAATCTCATATACTTTTCTCCTCTTTATTCTATCGTGAACGGATACATTATCCAGTCCTTGTACTTACCGATCCCCCGGACGATTATGTATCCTGTTCCGGTCTCGTTGTTGTGCACCACAGACGCGATATAATCGCTGCCTTTTCGGAGCCCTCTGCCCTCATATGTGATGCCGAACTTCGGTACCGCCCGGAAGTGATGCAGTTTGACGCTGTCGTCTTTCAGTGCTATGCGGCAGTCGCCTATGGATACTCTGTTCTTTTCCTTGACACCTTTTGCTCTGGCGCGGGTCGGATACACTTTGCCCGGTTCCATATACCAGAAATCCTGATCGACAGCCTCACTCATGTTCCCTGCACGGCCGCTGTCTGAACACTGCCAGAACCAGTAGTCTGCATCAAGCCCGGCCTCACTGTCGTATCTGGCGAGCCATATAGTTGCGGAATCATCGAGCAGATCGGCCTGCATATAGTTGGTGAGCATATCCTTATTGGCATACACAGCCGACTCATAGCCTGCATTCTGCACTTCGTCACAGAACCCCAGCACAGCATCATGATAGAATGATGCCGCGTACATCTCGCCCGCTTCGATCTTCTGGTCGAGTCTGCCTCCCTTGTAGATCTCATAGTCGATGACCAGAGGCATGGTTACATCGTACTTCTTGACCAGATCAAGGACAAAGTGAGCCTCTTCTCTTCCTTCTTCTGCATTGAGCGCCTGGGAATAGAAATATACTCCGGTCATCAGCCCTGCTTTGTTCGCGTTCTCTATGTTTGTCACGAAGTTCTCATCTTCATGCAGGCTGCCGTCATCCACAGATCTGTAACCTGCCCGTATGAAAACAAAGTCGACTCCGCTTGTCTTGACTTTCACCCAGTTAATATCCGCGTCCTGGTGCTCGGACACATCGATCCCATGCAGAACTACCGCGTTTTCGAATCTCTCCGAATGAGTGAACCCTTCGTCAGAAACTCTGTAAGGAGTGCTCTTGGCAAAATAGTCTCTGAGCTGAAGAAAACCGTAGACCGCAAGAATGATCAACAGAAGTATACCTGCAAGCTTGAGTTTTGTCTTAAAAGACATTCCGCCCTCTCTGCTGCGCTTTCCGGACTTTTTCTGTCTTTCCTCACGGCGTCTGGCCAGTTCCTCTTCAGACATTTCAGAAGCATACGCAAAATCCTCCGGATCCGGCGTGGCACTTTTCTCATTCCTCTGCTCACGCTGTTCGGCAAGTTTCCTGCGTTTGGCTTCTATCCTCTCCTCGCGCCTCTTTGCTTTTAATTCATCCAGTTTTTTTACAGGATCACGGTCTTTTTCGTCCATTGTTACTGTTCGCTTCTGTTGCCCTGATCAAAATTCATCCGTATGCATATACTGCATCAGTTCCTTTTCGAGTTCCACTCTGTGATGCTTAGTATAGATTCCCGGCAGCCCGCCCGTATGCATGAATACCGCGTTCGAACCCTGAGGCAGTTTGCCGCTTCTGGCATGATCCACCAATGCCTCAAATGTTTTGCCCGTGTAGCACGGATCAATGATGATAGCCTCCTTGCGTGCAAGGTAATACATCACCTCACGGACCTCTTCCACTGCGTTGTTGTACGCACCGTGTATATGAGCTGTCTCTATCACGAAATCCTCAGGTCTGAAGTCCCATCCTTCAGCATATTCGCCGAAGAACTCACGGGCTCTGCTGTAATAATCCCAGAGAGCTTCCCGCAGAGCTTTCTCGCACTCTTCGGCATTGCCGGTCTCATCGCTGTATGGAAGAACATTGATGCCGACAAGCTTCATGTCCGATCCGCACTCTCTGAGACCGATCAGCAGACCGAGGTATGTTCCCATGCTGCCTACAGTAGTATAGATCACGGCATCGCTGATGCCCATTTCTCTTGCCTGTCTGTCAAGTTCGATGGCACAGTCCACATAACCGAGCATTCCGATCTCATTTGATCCGCCCATAGGTACATAGTAAACCTTCTCACCTGCTGCAGTATACTTATCTATCACAGCCTGTCTGCCTGTCTCTATATCGCTGACAAAATACACATCGCATCCCATCATACCGTCAAGCAGCAGGTTAGCGCTGATCTCTCCGGGATACTCGTCAGCTGTCACGATAGCGCATTTCAGACCGTATCTGGCCGCCGCGGCAGCTGTCAGTCTGCCGTGGTTAGTCTGCGCTCCGCCTTCTGTTATCAGCATAGTAGCGCCCTGATCCAGCGCGTCCTTAAGGAAAAACTCAAGCTTCCGCAGCTTGTTTCCGCCTGTCGCGAGGTTGGTGAGATCATCTCTCTTGCAGTAAACATTAACGCCGAGGTCCTCAGAAACATTTCTCAGATATTCGAGCGGTGTCGGCAAATGCAGTATCTCTATCTTATCGTGTCCCAACAAATATCCTGCCATATCTCCCTCCGGTAATGCATGTTAATTCTGTATCATACGTATAGTTTATTGTAGCATAAACATAACTCATCAATAAACAAGCGGATATGCTTAAAACATATCCGCCTGTGATCTATGCCTCATAAGTGACAGGCAGGATGCCGACCATATTCAGCACATCCTCTATCCTGCTTACAGGTGTTATCTTGATTTTCTCTTTTACCTCGTCTGCCACATCTTTGAGATCAAACATGTTCTCCTCAGGGATGAATGCCTTGCTGATCCCTGCTCTCTCTGCTGCCATGAGTTTTTCAGGCAGACCGCCTATAGGCGTTACGGCTCCCCTCAACGCTACCTCGCCTGTCATCGCGATATGCGGATCGACCACTTTGCCCGTGACCAGGCTTGCCAGCGCAGTAGTGAGCGCTATGCCGGCAGACGGACCATCCTTAGGAACCGCTCCCTCAGGTACATGGATGTGAAGATCTCCCTTTTCAAACAGTCTCTTCGAATCCGGGAACAGTGACTTCACAAGGCTCACTGCAATGCGCGCGGACTCCTTCATGACATCGCCCAGCTGTCCTGTGATAATGATGTCTCCTTTGCCCGGGACGAACATCGTCTCTATGTAGAGTATCTCACCTCCGACCGGGGTCCATGCCAGACCGGTAACAACGCCAGCCTTAGGCTCCGGCAGTATCTTCGCGTGCTGCACAGGCCTCGTATCCATGTTCTCTCTGACTGCGGCGCTGTCCACAATGAATTTTTCTTCAGGGTCTGAAGCGACCTTGACCGCAAACTGGCGGCAGAGCGTATCTATGCATTTTCTCAGACCGCGGACTCCCGCTTCCATAGTGTAATCCGAGATCATCGTCTCGATCGCTTCGTCTGTAATATCCATCTGGTCATCACGTATTCCTACGGCATCCATAGCCTTAGGCGCGAGGTGACGCTTTGCTATCTGGAGCTTTTCGATCGGCGTATATCCACTGAACTGAATGACTTCCATACGGTTGAGCAGAGGCTCCGGTATAGTATCCGTCGTATTGGCCGTACAGATGAACAGCACATCCGATAGATCATATGGTACGTTCATATAGTGATCGGTAAAAGTATTGTTCTGCTCAGGATCCAGCACTTCGAGAAGAGCACTCGCAGGGTTGCCCTGATATGAAGCCGACAGCTTGTCGACCTCGTCAAGCACCATGACAGGATTACTGACTCCGCTCTTGCTGATACCGTTCATGATACGGCCCGGCATTGCGCCGATATATGTCCTGCGGTGACCGCGGATGTCAGATTCGTCATGCACTCCGCCGAGAGAAACTCTTACATATTCTCTGTCCAGAGCTCGTGCTATGCTCCTGCCGATGCTCGTTTTGCCAGTTCCCGGAGCACCCACGAAGAGGATGATCGATCCCCTCTGCTCCCTGCGGAGATTCATGACCGCTATCTGCTGGATAATGCGGTCTTTGACCTTGCCGAGACCGTAATGATCCTCATCCAGCACCTCTCTCGCCTGTTTGAGGTCGATAGGATGGGATTCCTCCTTTTTCCACGAGAGGCCTGTAACAAAGTCAAGATAGTCATATAACAGGCCGGCTTCAGCACTGTGATTTCCCTCCTGTTTGAGACGGTTGAGCACCTTGTCCGCTTCTTTGCGGGCAGTCTCATTCATGCCTGATTCGGCGATTTTCTGCTCAAACATCTGAATATCCGAGACGTTTTCCGGATGCATTTCATCGAGCTCGCGCTGGAGATGCTCCATCTGACGCTTGATCGCCTGCTCACGGTACATCTGCTGATGCTCCTGCTGCTGTGAAGTCACAGCCTCATTGGTGATACGGCCGACCTCCAGAAAGCCATACAGAGCCTCCTCGATCATTTCCGCCCGCCTGAGACTGCTGTCTTCTTCGAGTATCGCGTACCTCTCCTCATTACTGATATCCAGCCATGGCGACATAGCGGTGGCGGCTTTTCCCACGCTGTCGATCTGCTTCAGCCAGAACTCTGCAGCCTCTGCCCATTCAAAGCCGGACGCGTAGTCACGCATCTCCTGAAGCAGTCCCTTGAGTTTCTCCTGTTCGACCGCCTCGCTCATATCGTTGATATCGTTCCTTCTGACCATCGAAAGTCTGATCGTATGGTCATAGTTAAACTCAATATTATCTATATCCACACGATACTCAGTATGGATCACTATATACCCCTGATTGTTTATCTCCTTGACATAACCGGCCATTCCGATCGGGTAGAAGCTTTCCGGGGTCATTTCTTTGTAATTTTCGTTTTCTTTGGCGACAGCAAGGACAACTATATCACCTGCGGCCATCCCTTTGACGCCTGTACTGCGCCTGATCTGGTCCATGCCAAAATACATGTTGGTCTCCGGCGCGAGTATTATGTTATATACAGGTATTACTATCATGTTCCTGTCCCCTTTTCTCTGATCTGTATTCTGATCACTGATGTAAAGTACACTTTACATCAGGTCCCATATTCTTTTACTAAAAACGCACTGCCCGCACTCTGCAGGGCAGTGCGCATCAAAAGGTGCCTTTTCTAGAACTTGAGTGTTCCGAATTTCTTCTTCTTTGGATATGCGTCCTCACCGATCTTTCCGGCCATCTCTTCGATTGCCTTCTTCTCCTTGCGGCTGAGTTTCGTCGGGACTTCTACGATGACCTTGACATACAGGTCTCCTTTTCTTCCCGTCCTTACATCCGGGACACCCTTTCCTTTAAGTCTGAATGATGAACCGGTCTGTGTGCCCGGCGTGATCGTATAGCTGTACGTCTCACCGAAGCCCGGAACCTGCACCTTGGCTCCCAGCGCTGCCTGATCGAAGGTGATAGGCAGATCGAGGTAGAGGTCGTTACCTCTTCTCTTGTAGGTGCTGTGCGGTCTTACGTTGACCACGATATAGAGATCCCCGTCCGGTCCGCCGTTGATACCCGGTTCACCCTGACCTCTTACGGTTACGATGCTGTCAGTGTCTACACCTGCCGGTATATCCACCTTGATCTTGACAGTTCTGCGGATCCTTCCGGTACCGCTGCAGTCAGGACAAGGAGATTCTACAACCTGCCCTGTGCCCCCGCACTTCGGGCATGTCGTAACATTCTGGAATCTGCCGAAAGGAGTGTTGCTGACCTGCGAGATCTGCCCGTTTCCGCCGCACTGATCGCAAGTCTTGCGTCCGGTTCCCGGTCTCGCGCCGGATCCGTCGCATGTTTTGCACTTTACATCTTTGCTCAGTTCTATCTGTTTGCTGCATCCGAAGAGAGCATCGGTAAAATCGATGGTGACCGTCTTCTGCAGATCGCGTCCTTTCATCGGGCCGTTACGTCTTGAGCCGCGTCTGCTTCCGCCGCCAAAACTGCCGAACATATCGAAGATATCTTCAAAATTCATGCCGCCCGCGCCGCCGAATCCGCCGAAGCCTCCGAAGTCGCCGAATCCGCCGGCACCTCCACCGTAGCTTGGATCCACTCCCGCGAAGCCGAATCTGTCATATTTATTTTTCTTGTCCGGATCGGAGAGTACTTCATAAGCTTCGTTCAGCTCTTTGAATTTCTCCTCTGCGGCTTTATCACCGGGGTTCCTGTCAGGGTGATACTTCATGGCCAGCTTGCGGTAAGCCTTCTTGATCTCATCCTCGCTGGCGTTCTTCTGAACACCCAGGACCTCGTAATAATCTCTCTTGTCTGCCATTATATTTCAATTCCTTTGTAAGTAGTCTCGGTGCGCATACCATCAGCATGCGCACCTCAGTACTATACCATTTTTATTACTCTTCGTCTACGACTTCGTAGTCAGCGTCTACCGTTCCGTCATTGGACGGGCCTGTGCTGCCACCGCCGAATCCGCCCATGTTAGGGTTGAATCCGCCGCCGAATCCGCCCATGTTGTTAGGATCGAATCCTGCGCCTGCACCCGCGCCGGCGCCGCCCTGAGCATTAGCCTGAGCCTGTGCTTCCTGATAGATCCTTGTTGAGATCGGATAGAACGCGTTGGTCAGAGCTTCCATCTTGGTCTTCATGCCCTCGACATCATTAGCATTGACAGCTTCCTGAAGTTCATTCTTAGCTGTTTCTACAGTTGACTTCTCCTGCTCAGTAACCTTGTCTCCGAGATCCTTGAGCTGTCTCTCGATCTCAAAGATCATGCCTTCTGCCTGGTTCTTAGTCTCTACGGCTTCCTTCTGCCTGCGGTCTTCCTCAGCGTACTGCTCAGCTTCCTTGACCTTGGCGTTGATCTCTTCCTCAGACAGCTTGGTCGAAGAAGTGATCGTGATCTTCTGCTCTTTGCCTGTCCCGAGATCCTTTGCGCTTACATTGACGATACCGTTGGCATCGATGTCGAATGTTACCTCGATCTGAGGAATCCCGCGAGGAGCCGGTGCAATACCTGTGAGCTGGAATCTGCCGAGTGTGATGTTGTCTGCAGCCATCGGTCTTTCACCCTGCATGACATGGATGTCAACAGCCGGCTGATTGTCTGAAGCTGTTGAGAAAATCTGGCTCTTCTTGGTAGGAATAGTCGTATTTCTCTCGATCAGCTTTGTAGCAACTCCGCCGAGTGTCTCGATCGACAGTGACAGAGGAGTTACGTCGAGAAGCAGGATGTCATTGACTTCGCCTGTCAGTACGCCTGCCTGGATGCTCGCACCGATAGCAACGCACTCATCAGGATTGATGCCCTTGAACGGCTCTTTGCCTGTAACTCTCTTGACGGCTTCCTGAACAGCCGGGATACGTGTCGAACCTCCGACGAGGATGACCTTAGCGAGATCAGCGCTGGTAACGTTGGCATCTCTCATCGCTTTGTGCATCGGCTCGATGGTTCTGTCGACGAGGTCCTTGGTCAGCTGATCGAATCTTGCTCTTGTTACGTCCATATCCATGTGGAGCGGACCTGCTGAACTTACTGTGATAAACGGCAGATTGACCTTGGTGGTCTGAGCGCTGGAGAGTTCCTTCTTGGCCTTCTCAGCAGCCTCTTTCAGTCTCTGCAGAGCCATCTTGTCAGCTCTGAGGTCAATGCCATGCTCTTTCTGGAAGCTGTCAGCGAGGAAGTTCATCAGAGCATTGTCGAAATCATCACCGCCGAGGTGTGTGTCACCGTTCGTTGCGAGTACTTCGAATACGCCGTCTCCGAGCTCAAGTACGGATACATCGAATGTGCCGCCGCCCAGGTCATAGACCAGGATCTTCTGGCTGCCGTTGTCTTTGTCGAGTCCGTATGCCAGTGAAGCAGCTGTAGGCTCGTTGATGATCCTCTTGACATCAAGGCCGGCTATCTTGC
>JBGUJM010000071.1:0-11650 GCA_045113935.1 Anaerovoracaceae bacterium | reverse complement strand
GAAATCCATCATCTTGCCGAAGTTCAGATACTTGTATCCGATGATCTCATCATCCTCATCCAGAGCGAGCTGTGTGATATAACCTTCTGTGAGGTCGAGATATCTAGGACCTTTGTCCAGTGTGCCGTATGTTGTGCCGACCATGGATCTTGTTCCCTTGCCGAGGTCTTCAAGACCTGCTCCGATCTGGAGACCGCCTTCTGAGAAAGCGCTCTGAGAACGTCCGTAAACGATCTGCAGGAAGATCTCTCTCATTGCAGTGTTGATCGCGTCGCATACGAGGTCTGTGTTAAGTGCTTCAAGTACTGTGAGGCCCGGAAGGATCTCAGCAGCCATAGCTGCGGAGTGTGTCATTCCGGAGCATCCGATTGTCTCTACGAGTGCTTCCTGAATAATGCCGTCCTTAACATTGAGTGAAAGCTTGCAGGCTCCCTGCTGAGGTGCACACCAGCCAACACCGTGAGTGTATCCGGAAATATCGGATATCTGCTGAGGTTTTACCCATTTTCCTTCTTCAGGAATCGGTGCAGCGCCGTGGTGTACTCCCTGATGGACAGGGCACATGCCTTTCACTTCTGCCGAATAAATCATAATACTAACCTCCTGGTATTCAGTGAAATTGATTACTAGCCCATTCGTATTTATTGTATCTCATACATGAAAATACAACAAGGACTGTGTATGAACGTTTTTGATTAAACTTCAAAATCGCAGGCTACCGATCCGCTGCGGACCTCATGCATGCGCTTTTTGACCGGCATGTGCACCGGATGTGTCTGATATGCGTCAAATGCTTCTCTGTTTTCGAAAAGGGTCACCAGCGCCAGATCATAAGATCTCTCACTGTGCAGTATGTCGGCACCCGCCTCGAGTTCCAGCATTCCTTCTATCCTTCCCTTCATGCCGTAGAAATTCTTCACCAGCTGAGGGATCTCCTCCTTGTACTCATCCTTTATCCTGAACATTACGATATGTCTTATCATCAGTCTGCCTCCCCTTCTGTTCTTAGCAATACTTCTCTGTATTATAAAGTGTACAGTGCATTGTTTGCAATACAATCCGGCCACGCAGGTTGACGGTGAATATTATTTTTCCCTAATTCCTGCAATACGATCCCTGTTTTTTACATCCCCATTGAAACAGGTTTCCCCGTAAGGCATTATACCGGTACACAGCATATGAGAGGAGGATGTGAAATGACTATTCAGGATTTTATTATTGAGGCAAAGAAGGATCTCAGAGCATATCTGGATTCCGTCGGAGAGGAAAATATTGAGATCACGGACCAGAATATCGTCAAGGCAAACGATACCGTGCTGCATGGATTGGTTCTCAGGAGGAAAGCAAGTATAGGCGGACCGAATGTTTATCTGGACGATCTGTTTGAAAGACATGAATCCGGAGAGGATATGGAGTCTCTGATGCGCGAGCTGAGGGCAATAACGCATTATTATCTGGATTGTCCTCTGCCCCCGGTCGATGTCATCAGTGACCTCAGGCTTGAGAATGTGCGGCAGAGACTGACTCTGAGACTGCTGGATGTCAGACGCAATATGAGCTACATGTCCGGCAGACCATATATAGACGCAGGCTGTGGCTTTGCCATGACGGTAGATCTGTGCTGTATGGAAACAGCAGGCAGCGGCTGGAAGATATCTGTAACTGATGCTCTGCTTGAGGATATGGAATGCACCAGAGAGGAGCTTCTGACAGCAGCTATGAAAAACACGATATCCCTTGAGCCGGCCATTCTGATGGATCTGCCGGAATATGTCAGCACGGGAACAGAGCATGATCTCCTTTCTCAGGCATGCATAGACGATTATACCGGACCGTTCATACTGACCAACAAGAGCCAGTTCAAGGGTGCCGCGGTTCTGTTCTATCCGGATCTGCAAAGGAGGATCTCAGAACTGATTCAAGGAGGATATTACGTCCTTCCTATATCCGTTCATGAAGTTCTGATCATCCCCGATACAGATGATCCGGATCCGCAGCACCTTCAGGATATGCTTATCAACGGGAATATTACCGTAGTTGATGATGAGGATGTGTTATCAGACAAAGTGCTGCATTACGATCAGGCTACCGGCTGTCTGTCAGTGGTATCCGCGGACAACGCCACTGATGCCGCTCCATATCTACGCAGCCGTTCGGCCTGAATGATATGCCTTCTGCCTCGAGCATGGCACGCTGCTCAGGCCAGCCGGGAACTGTCCTTCCCGCGCTGCTTACTACTCTGTGGCACGGGTGGTCTCCGTAGCGGTCAGCCATGCTCATAATTTTACCGACGAGACGGGCATTTTTCTCTCTGCCGATAAGTTTTGCTATCTGTCCGTATGAAGCGACCTTACCGCGCGGAACACTGTCAGCGACCGAAAGCACCAGCCGGATCAGAGCCTCATCCATCCGCCCGGAACGTGATCTTGTCAGTTCATAACTGGTTCTGATCAGATCCATTACTTTGTCATCCTCAAGAGTCTCATCGAGAAGAACCGATATCCACATTCTATGATTCATGTGATACGCAGGATAGATTCCGCTGTGCCTGTGCAGTTCTGATGATCTTTCCGGGTCGGATTTGAGATTGAGAACATCTGCCGGCTGCTTATCCAGACTGTTGTCCAGACGGTTTCTCTCTATATTCATGATAAGACCGAACCATTTACCGCTGTCCTTATGTCTGAATACGCCCGCTGTACTGTATCTGTTATCGCCCCATGGGAAATCCGGTAAAACTCCGTACTCTTTCAGGATACGGTCTGCTATCCTGAGGCTCTGCTCAGATACAAAAGCGGCTTCATCGCAGCAGTTTTCAGCGATGTCAGCAAGCAGCTCTTCATATTCAGAACGTACAGTATTGACAAACGCTCCGTTGTATACCGGATTATTCAGCTGGGCATATTCTTCGTCATTCATGCGGTCGATGACTCTGAATGATGTGTTTCCGCTGCTCTGTACCGTGATTTCGGCAGTAAAGTCCCCGCCCATAAAATCACGCACGAAAACAAGGCCGCCGTCAGTGCCGGCGAACCCGTATTTTTCCATCTTCCCGCGGTTCCAGCGCATCCGCAGGAACATTTTATCTTCAATCGTCATAGTATCACCGACCATGCTTCTGTCAGTCTGTCCAGAGACCACTGCGCGTTAGCAGGACTTGTGGAAGGAAGGCAGATCGCTTCTCTGCCTGTTACCGGCTCAATATATCTGCGATAGAGTTCGTGCGACTTGCGTCCATTGCAGTATATCCGCTCGATATTGCAGTGATCCAGTATTACGCTGAGGTCATTGGCTCTGGCATTCCGGATGCTGGAATCAGATGACCCTGTGATCTCGCAGCTCGCGATCGAATCCCACAGCGCAAGTCCGTTATCCAGAATGATGCGTTTCTTCTCTTCAATGCCGGCCGGAACAGGCTCGTCATAGAGAGCCGCGATCACCTTCCAGAACCGGTTCTGAGGATGTCCATAGAAAAAGTTCTGGGCTCTGGATTTCACTGACGGAAAAGAGCCCAGTATCAGGACCCGGCTGTCCTCGCAGAACAGCGGACCGAAAGGATGTATAATTCTCTGAGCGTTTTTATCCATTTACATATAAGTATTCATATATTTGTCCCAGATCTCGTCAGGTACGAGTCTGCCGCCGGTTGCCCAGCAGATCTGGGCGGAATTGGCCAGCTTCTCTGCTGTCAGCCCGTGTTTCTCAAGATAATCGCGGGACGCCGGATATTTGAGCAAGTTGACCGGTGCCGTGAAAGCCGCGCAGCTTGAAGGCTCAATGAATATGTCTTCTGTCTTCTTGAGCATTCTCATGTAGTCGAAGAGAATCGCGTCTCTGACCGTGAAGTCGCCTGACAGCAGGTTACGGTCTATCCTCGTAACGAACCCCGACGGGCTTGCGCAAGCCAGACCATCCGCGGCAGACATGCCGGTCAGCCCGAAGTCCGAAACGTTGACCTCGTTGTGGCGGTCCGAAGCCATTCCGAGCAGGACCGAAGGGAACAGCGTTGGTTCACAGAAGAACACATGGACATTATCTCCGAACAGTCTCTTGAGTCCATAACATACGCCGCCCGGTGCTCCGCCTACTCCGCATGGGATATAGACGATCAGCGGATGCTCCTCATCCACGGTGATGCCAAGTTCATCGAACTGGCTGAGCATCCTCCTTGCCGCTACTGCATATCCCAGGAAAAGCGGCACGGAATATTCGTCATCTACAAAATAGCTGGATGGGTCCAGATCCGACTGGCGGCGCCCTTCAAGAACAGCCGCCGAATAGTCGTCATCATACTCTATGACATCAACGCCCTTGCTGCGGAGCATGTCTTTCTTCCACTGCCTTGCGTCTGCCGACATATGCACTTTAACTTTGAATCCGAGAAAAGCGCTCATGATACCGATCGAAAGGCCGAGGTTGCCTGTCGATCCGACCTGAACAGTATACCGGCCAAAGAATTCCTTCATATCATCATCCGCGAATCTCTCGTAGTTATCCTCTTCCGTGATCATCCCCGCTTCAAGCGCCAGATCTTCCGCGTGTTTGAGTACTTCGTATATTCCGCCTCTGGCTTTGACTGAGCCCGCGATGGCAAGATGGCTGTCCATTTTGAGCAGCAGTCTCCCCGGGATCTTCGCGTCATACGTCTCTTCCAGAGCTGCCTTCATATTGCTGATCTCTTTCAGCGGTGACTCGATAAGACCGTTGTCGGCTTCTGTCTCAGGGAAACACTTCCTGATATAGGGAGCAAATCTCTGCAGTCTTTTTTCCGCATCGGCGATATCATCATCATTTACGACCAGCTGACACACTCCGTCCACCATTTCAAATGGAAGATACTTGTCATTGATCCACAGAGTCTCCTTCTGATCAGCTATATCTCTGAAGACCTGATCACGTTCAATCATTTCTCTTGCGTATTCTTTGATACCCACAGTTTTATCCTCCGTTCCTGTCGTCCATCCGGTGAAAGATATTCCTATTTTGAATTACCGCATAATAATACGGCATACACTATGATTCTATCATAATGCGGGCCGTATAGAGTGATAATTGTCTGGTCGTTAAGTTATATTAATTGCGGGAACGGACGATAGCCTTCATGATCTCGCGGTATGCTGCGAAGAGTACTCCGGCTATCGGCCATACGATCCATGTGAACTCCCATTTCATGGTAATGAAGCTCCAGCCGAGATATACAGCCAGCACAATCGCCCAGTAGATGCCGTCATACTTGCCGATCTTCTTATTAAGTCTTGTGAAGTCACCTTCCTCGAGAAGCTTGTCATATCCGTCATGTCTGGTGCATGTAAGTACGATCAGCTTGACTCCGGCAGCTACTAAGACGAGCAGTCCGGCAACTCCTATGATAGGCAGAAGATCCGTATTATTGGAGTAGCCCACCAGCATCATGATAAACAGAGGGACCGCAGAGATCACGCACAGCATGACGCCGAACACCATCAGGCGGCTGTGTGTCTCGGCATAGTTGCTGCGGCGCTCTTTTGCCATACCGCTCACGCCGTATGCCGTATCAATATTGGTATTCTCAAGGTATTCATATTCCTTGCCTCTCATTCCCGTCATCAGGAACATCGCTACCGCTGCCGCCACGATCAGAAGAAGAATGATCAGGCCTATTATGCTGGCGATATCTTCATTGAGGCTGATCTTTTCTGCCTCTGCCAGTCCCGACAGCAGGATCATGAGCACCGGCGACAATATGCAAAGCATGACTCCGGTAGATATTGTCACAGCAGCTTTTTCATTGTACTCGAGAAATGCACTCGCCTCTTCCATAGAGACACTTCTCACAGTCTCTTCCAGTCCGTTATCTACCGGTGCGACTTCCGGCTCTGAAGGTGTTTCGATCTCATCCCTGAGAAGATAGTCCGTGCTGACTCCGAAGACCTCTGACAACTGTATGATCTTCTTCATATCCGGCACAGCCTGAGCGCCTTCCCACTTGGATACCGACTGTCTCGATACTCCGAGTCTGTCAGCGAGCTCTTCCTGTGACCATCCGTTTTTCTTTCTGTTCTCAATTATCTTATCTGCAAGTATCATAGTTATTACCTCCCTGATTGTATTCGCCGCATCATTGCGGGGCACGTTTTATCTGTCCAGAATGTACTCCCGCATGCGGTTGCTAACCACCAATCAGGCTTTTCAATCTGTCAACTGCCGGTTGCTAACCCCTGAAAATCAACATTTATGTCTTAGTATTACCGAAAATCGAACCCCTACACCTCAGAAGAACGCTTCCAAGGATCTCGCCGAGCACATAGCATCCCAGGATCTCTCCTGCCGCTATATATATGATGAGCAGATACAATGGAAATTCCGCAAAACCATATCCGTATTTCAGTACAAAGGGTATGATGACCGCGTTTGCTACAACGGCAGGTACCGGAACCAGCCATCTGTTTTTCCTCAGCTTATATCCCAGCCACGCACCTATGAGTGTTGCAAGGCTTCCGAACACGATGTCCCATACGATCGCTCCTCCCAGCAGATTGGCAAGAAGACATCCGATGAACAGGCCCGGAACAGCGGCAGATGTAAAAAGAGGCAGTATCGTCAGCGCTTCGGCGATCCTGAGCTGAACAGGGCCGAAAGAGATCGGAGCAAAGACCATTGTCAATACAACATACAGCGCAGCGATCACGGCGCCCTGTGTCAGTTTGAGTACTTCAGGCTGTCTGTCTTTCATGTTGTTCCGGTATACCTCTCTTCATATTTCTTTACAGCCGGCGGTACAGGTCCCGGGGTCTGATCCCGTTACGTATCGCGGTTATGTTCCAGTTGGTATTGGCTATGTATATATACAGCGAGCGCGGAAACCTGTATGGTTCGGCATATATATCTCCGGCAAAGCTGCCCAGATTGATCGCGTATGAGAGCAGGTCCATTCCCGCAGCGGCCTTTTTCGTCGGGCCGGTCCTGAACGGCAGAGCCTTCATAAGTGTTCCGAGCAATTCTCCCGCACTGACTCCAAGTCCGCCGCAGTATTCACAGCCCATCCTGCCGCACCACTGCCTGACGGCACTGAACAGATTGGTAAGCTGTCCGCTTTCATACAGACCCATATTGGCCAGCACATATATCTTTTTCGGTATTCCCTTGCGTCTCTCCATCGTTTCCAGCAGTCTTATGACCTGTGACGGCAGTCCGTCAACATACAGAGGGACACACAGGACGATAGCCGGCGCTTCCGTCAGGATATCAGCCAGAGAATCAATGTCATTTATATGGTCTTTCAGATCAATGATATCATGATCCACCCGGAGCTGTGCCGCGAGCCTGCGCGCAAGCTTTGCGGAATTGCCGTCGGCCGATCTCATGCTTCCGTTCAGAAGAATGACCCTGTCCGGAGGGCCGGATGCCGGCGCTTCAGAGATCCTGCCGGTTTCAGAAGGTCCGCATTCACGGAAAATGAGTTCTTTCACATGTCCCCTGATGTTAGCGCATACTGCCTGTACATACCTGCGCGCACTTTCCTTTTCATCGTCATTCAGTTCAGGTCCGTAGAATATGAACGTGAATGGCTTATCTTCATCGTAGCGTTTCTTATGATGTGTCTCTCCGCCTATGACTTCGAACTGGGGAAGGACATACCCCAGGCAGCGGTCAAAGACATTTTTGACAAAACCTGAAAATCCTCCGTACGTGTATCTGCTGATCACTACGACCTCTCCGGCGTGATGTATGAGGTATCCCATATTCTCATAACCGTCAGGGATCACGCATTCCCCCGGATTCCTGTTCCAGCACGAAAAGCATCCCGTACATGGCAGGATCGTCCCTTCATCTGAAATGACGCTCCAGCCGGCATACTGTTCGCTGATTTTATTCCATTCTTCCGGATTCAGATCATGTATTACAAGATTCATCAGTTATCTGTCTCCAGCTCCAGTTCATCTATCTCTCTTAAGATCTCATTCTGTCTCTCGTAGAACATAAGCTCCTTGTTATACTCGTAATATTTGCTGCATCCGTGTCTGCTGATGTAATGCGCGGAATAAAAGCCCTTGGTCATTTCGGTCAGAATGATCAGCATCTCCTGTCCATCCGCGAATGCTGTTTCCGCAAAAGCAAACATGTTCTCAAGCTCGGCATCGATCTCGCCAATGCGGTCCATGTAACCGGATCTTCTGCGGTTGAATTCTTTTCTGATGATCTCAAAAGCTTCATTCCCCTGCGGATCGCCCGTCTGTGCCAGAGCTTTCATATCAGATTCAAGATCGCTGATGACACCATGCAGTATCCGGCGTTTATCATCTGACAGTGAGTTGGATCTTTTGCCCGTATCCAGCTCATCCCGCTTCTCCTGCACAGCTTCGGCCAGAAGCTGCATTGCTGACTCCGTCCGTTCCGCAAGAGCAGTTTTGACTGCTCTGAAAAGCCCGAGCTCTTCCTGCAGGATCTGTTCTCTGTAATAGATCTGTTTGAGATCCGTTCCGGCTCTGTCAAGGATCAGACCAAGAAGCGACAGCCTCTCGTCATACTTTGCAGCCTGTACACGGGCTACTACATCATCAGACACTGCACCGCTCAATATATCATCTATCTGATAATCTGATCTGTATTTATTGAACAGATCATAGTAGTTGGCAAAAGACTTTGATATCTTCTTGTCCTGCAGATACTGGCAGATCATTTTTTCATCTACAGCGATCCCGTTCTGCTCATACAGCCTGATCATATCCGACAGATTGAGCCACGCCCTTGCTGTTACGATGGTCTTGCCCTCTACTGTTGTTTCCACTCTGTAAAAATCATTGTTCTTGATATCGAGATATGTCGATATAGAAGGATGAACTCCGCGGTCCAGAGCATATTCTTTCCAGATACGATAGTCAGGTTCTATGTCGATACGCTTCAGACGGTCCCATGTAACAGTATCGAATTCACGCACTGAATTATTATATTCCGGAGGATTGCCGGCCGTGACTACGATCCAGCCGTCCGGAACACGGTGTTTGCCGAATATCTTGTACTGCAGAAACTGCAGCATAGATGGTGACAATGTCTCCGACACACAGTTGATCTCATCCAGAAACAGGATGCCTTCCTTCACTCCGGTCTCCTCCATCATGTCATAGACCGACGCGATGATCTCAGACATTGTATATTCTGAGACACTGTATTCCCTGCCCCCGTAAGTTTTTGTCCTGATATACGGCAGACCCAGGGCGGACTGTCTGGTGTGATGTGTCATGGAATACGACACCAGACCAACACCGAGTTCAGACGCGATCTGCTGCATGATCGCAGTCTTGCCGATTCCCGGAGGCCCCATCAGAAAAACAGGGCGCTGGTCTTCTATGGCTATCTGATAATCACCATACTCATCCTTGGTAAAGTACGCAATGATAGCATTCCTGATCTGTTCCTTAGCATCTTTGATATTCACAGTGTTATCTCCTCTGAATCATTTTACCTTATATATCTTCATCCTGAAGCAGGAGCCTGATAGCCCATGGCGGTACATCCGGTTCATTGTATTCGTTATCGAGGAACACGAAGGCTGTCTCATAGTCCGGCTTCCGGCCCGGGTAAATACCGAAGCCATCCGTAAAATATATCAGTCCCTTCAGATCGCTGAACTCACCCGCTTCGATCAGTCCGTCCACATAATCAAAGACCGGTCTGAAGTCCGTGCCGCCAAGTCCGAGAATACTCATGGTACTGATATATCTCTCCAGATCTTCTTCGGAAGTGATCTTCACATGCTCCTGTATTTCCGCGTCACATTGTATTATGTGGATATTGACACGCGAGAAATAGCTCTCTGTCTCCTTGAGGATATTGTACGTTTTCTGCAGAAACCGCTGGACCAGTTCGCCCGAAGTACTCCCTGAAGTATCAATGGCGATCACGAATTCCCGGATACGCCTGACCTCCTTGTATTCGAGTGGTTCTACCAGCGGCATGTTTCCGTAGAGTTCCAGCCCATATGTATAGAAAATGTAGTCGAATTCTTCATCGTTCAGTGTCACGGTTTCCCCGAGAACGGAAAACTTCTTCAGAAACGATGAATAATCGTATTTCTCACGGTTGACGGCCTTGAGGTTTTGCATCAGATCTCCCGCGGCATCCCCTCTGTCTATGAAGAATGTCTCCAGCGCCTCCTGGACTTTCTCTGCAACATCCTTCCACTCTTCCTCCAGCGGCGCCTGCGGAAAGGTCATGGAGCCATCATCTTCATGATCTGTATTTCTGTTGTTCTGCTCTCCTGCGCCGGTAACTTCGTCTGACCCCTGTGACGGACGGGGTCTGTGCCACCCTGAATGTTCATCCGCCATAAACAGCTGTCTGAGTCTGATCATTTCATCTTCAGCGATACCGTTTTCCAGAAAATGATGGTATATCTTCTCCGCAGTAAGCATCTTCACCTCAGCTCTGAGCTTCTCTGCCTCGGCACACTGAGCAGACCTCTTTGCGGATTCCGTCACGTCGATGTCCAGTTCATTTATGATGTTCTCTACCGCTATATCACAGGCAAGATCCCACAGGTCCTGATTGGCCAGAGTTCCAGTGAACATATGGCTGAAAATACAGTGCAGCGCCACATGAAGATAATCCCGCGCCGGCTTTTCACGTTCGGATCTGAAGCTTCTGATAACGTGTTTCGGTCCGTAAAAGATCCGCGCCCCGTCAGTTGCCAGCGACGCTCCGTCTGAAGGAACCAGTTCCAGCCTGCCAAGAGCGATATCAAGGAACCGGAGCCTGACGACCAGAAGGCTTCGCGCCAGCATCAGTACGTCAAGAGCGGTTTTTCTTATAAGCTTGTCGTTGTCTGTCTTATCAGTCATAGTTCATCGATGAACGGGGTGTTGTGACAGTTCAGTTCAGACTGCCGTCTGAGAAGGATTGCGGTGCATTCAGATGCGGCAGCAGAGATGGAATAATCGATCAGTCCTGTTATACTGTCCTCCATGATCAAACCGTTTTCACATAGGAATGAGAGTACTTCAACATCTCTGTCCCATATCGCGCGTCTGGCCATCCTCTTCGCATGCTTCTGAAGATAGTCATCATAATCCGCACGGGCCGTATCACTGAGGTCATACGGGTATTTTGATCTCATGACGATGAGCCAGTCCTTGGCTTTCTGGTTCCAGCTGATCTCCTTGATAAAAACTGTGTCCAGAACGCCGTAGTCAAATGTGTTGTCCGGCAGGAAGGCACCGGTGAGCGCCGTTCTCATCGGATAATACAGATCGCAGAAAAGCGGCAGGAACCCCGCAGTCTTCTCCGTCTCATCATCAAGCACAGTGACATCTACAGCGCTTTCCCACATATAGAAGTGCTCGTCCTCCTCTCCGGGACACGCCCGGTCATCCCGGAAATAATTCCTGAATTCGTACAGTGATGATCTGTATATTCTGATGCTCTTGCGTCTGTCAACGGGTCCGAAACAGTCCCTCCCTATATGCCGGATACTCCGAGGGACGGTGAGCCCTGCCCGTATATTGCTGAACGCGTCATCTCCGATGAACTGTATCGTTTCGGGAAGACTTGCCAGTTCCAGAGAATCGCACCTTTGAAACGCTTTGGATCCGATCCTCCGCAAATCACCGAATCTGACATATGACAGGGAGCTGCATCCTTCAAACGCCCAGTCGCCGACCACTTTTGCTCCGCT
>JBGUJM010000070.1:0-20458 GCA_045113935.1 Anaerovoracaceae bacterium | reverse complement strand
TGTGATACAGCACCACATGACCGGTGTGACCCTCTTTTTGAGGAACAATCCCAGCAGCGGAACTATCACAACATAGAGCGCGGTAATAAATCCGGAATGGGAAACGGATGTGTAATACAGTCCTATCTGCTGGATATTCCCGGCGGTACACAGAGCCAGACCGCAGCAGATCCCTCCAAGGATGAGTGTCCTGTCCGGACCGGCCGGCCTCTTGTTCCGCCCCATGATGAGAATCACCGGAATCAGTGCGAAGGCGCCAACCAGCGTTCTGATCCCGTTGAATGCGATCGGACCTATCAGATCCATACCGGTTTTCTGCGCAACGAAAGCGGTCCCCCAGATCAGGGCCGTCATCATCAGCATCAGATTTCCTTTCATTGTGTGTTTCACCGGGTTACTCCTCCATCTGTCTGTTGTCCATTGAAGTATACCGCTATTGAAAGTAAAAACACCAGTGATTTCTTTGGAGGAGACAGAGGAGGAGACAGAGAACCGTCCCCTGTCTCCTAATTTGCCGCTGATCTCTCCAAGCTCCATCAAAAAGTGTACTGTCATTGCGAGGTACTTATCTGCTACCCGGCCGAAATGGATCGATCTGAATCTGGCTATGGTCGCATGATCGGGTGCGGACTTGCCTTCGAGCAGGTACATGTAGTTGATGTCTCTTCTGCATGCTTTTTCGATGCCTCTGGATGAGTAGTTGTGTTCATGATAGGCGTACAGCATTATCTTCAGCATCTGCCGCGGGCTCACTTGATTTTCCTTCACTCTAGAATAGGTCGAATACAGATCTCTAAGATCCAGTTCCTCCACAAACTGACCCAGGAGCCTCACACAGTCGTTGTCGGGAATGACATGCCCGATCTCGAGCGGAAGTTTTAGTTGATACGGCCTCGAAAACGAAGTATAATTTTGCCGTAAAATGTTTGGGGTTAGCATACTAATATTTTACCATTACGTTCCGCTTACCAGTAGGTGCGGAGCGTTTTGTTTTTTGATAAAACCAAGCATTTCCAAGGCTTTCAGAGCTCAGCGCACAATAATAGCCCGCCGTTAGGCGGACAAGTTAAGAGGCTGCCTCACTTTTTAGTGCGACAGCCCCCTTGATCTGAATCATTATTTGATCGTCACGTCTCCGATCATCGTCCTTCCGTTAGGAGATCTGAATACGATAGTCGTCGTTCCTGCCTTGACGGCTTTGATCGTCGCGACTCCGTCGATGATCCCGCCGCTGTATACAGAGCCGCCAGGCTTTGTGATCGTGATCATCGTCTTGTCGCCGATGTCATACAGCATATGGGTCGGATACAGTCTCGGCCTTGTCTTGTAATCCGTTTCCGGAAACTCATAGTCAGGCTTCACTTTCAGTGTCTGGCCAACCTTCAGCGTGATCTTCGTGTGCCTGATCGCGCTGCCTGCCACTTTCGTCTCCGCAAGTCTCTTTCCGGTCGCTGTGTTGATCACGTGGGTCGTCTTCATCGCCTGATACTTACCGCCTGCAGGACAGGTGATGATGCCTGATGACCAGTTCGCTTCTCCGATCGCTCTTGCGTGGACTTCGATGCAGTAGTCTGTCCGGACAGGGATCCATGCCTCATATACGTCCTTGCCGTATTTCTTTGTGGTCCAGCCGGACCATTTGTTGTTACCACCGATCTTACGGCTTCTGTACTTGACTTCCCAGCCGGTCGATACCGCGCCGTCCTTCTTGCTCCATTTGAACAGGACTTTGCCTACATCGTGTTGCGATGCCCACAGGTTCTTGATGCCGATAACTTTTTCTTCTGCCTTCTTGATCCTGAAGGTCTTTTCGACTGTTCCCGTGTACTTGCCCTTTCCGGTTATAGTCACGGTCGCCGTTCCGGCATTGATGTTGTTCTTATACTCGACTGTATAGTCCGTACCTTCCTTAAGGGTCGTTCCGTCAGCAAGTTTCACTACAGGCTTTGGCGTGATCGCCTTGCCGGTATAGGTCTGGTCTGTTATGCCGGTGACTGTTGCATCTGAGATAGACTGTTTGCTGATCCTGAATGTCACAGTTTTGGCCCCGTAATAATCGCCCTTGCCGGTGATCGTGACGGTTGCGGTTCCTTCTTCGGTGTTGTCTGAATATGAAACCTCATAATCTGTGCCCGGTGTCAGTGTTGTCCCATCTACTTCCACTACAGGTTCCGGTGTTATTGCCTCGCCGGTGTAGGTCTGATCCGGAATATCTGTGACTTTTGCTGTTTCAATAGATGTTTTGACGACCTCCGTATATGTTGCGGTGTATGTCACATCTCCTGTTACTTCTGCGACCTCCGGTGTCCAGCCTGAGAATTTGTATCTGACCTGTTCAGTGCCCTCCTTGGCCGGCAGGTCACTGTCATAGACAGGCATAGTGCCGTATTCAATATTTTCATCTGTTTCAAGGACTGTACCGTCCCAGTTCTTCCATGTCACCGTGTACTTGTTGATGGTCGATGTAAAGGTTGCTGTATATGTCGCGTCACCTGTTACTTCTGTGATCGCCTTGTCCCAGCCTGCGAAGGTGTACGTGTACTGCGCATCCGCATCCTTCGTTGGTGTCTGGCCAGTGTATGCTGGTGTCTGACCATATGCGACTTTGCCGCTCTGCAGCACTGTTTCTCCGTCCTCATCAACGAACTTCACTGTGTATTTGTTGACGGTCGATGTGTAGGTTGCTGTGTACGTCACTTCACCTGTTACCGCCGTGATCGTCTTGTCCCAGCCTGCGAAGGTGTAAGTGTACTGTGCATCCGCATCCTTAGTCGGTGTTTCGCCTGTGTATGCAGGCATCTGGCCATACTCTACTTCGCCGCTCTGCAGTTCTGTTCCGTCTTCGTCCACGAACTTCACTTGATATTTTCTTACGGCCGGGGTGAAAGTTGCGGTATAGGTATCATTGCCTGTTACTTCTGCGACCTCCGGAGTCCAGCCTGCGAAGGTGTAAGTGTACTGTGCATCTGCCTCCTTGACCGGTGTCTCACCGTCGTAACTCGGCATCGTTCCATATTCCACATGCTCATCTTTTTCAAGCTGCGATCCGTCATAATTGTTCCATGTCACTGTGTAGTTGTTCGTATCATATGTGAACGTTGCGGTATATGTGACGTCTCCTGTGACTTCTGAAACTGCAGGATCCCAGCCTGCGAATGCAAAGCTGTACTGCGAAGTTGCTTCCTTCGTCGGATCTGCGCTGTCATAGGTCGGTACTGTGCCGTACGCTACATCGGTATCTGTTTCAAGGACTGTACCGTCCCAGTTCTTCCAGGTCACTGTGTACTTGTTGACAGTCGAGCTGTAGGTTGCTGTATATGTCGCGTCGCCTGTTACCGCTGAAAGTTCCGGACTCCAGCCTGAGAACTCATATGTGTATTGGGCTGTCGCATCCTTAGTCGGTGTCTGACCCGTGTATGCAGGTGTTTCACCGTATGCGAACTTGATGCTCTGCAGTTCTGTTCCGTCGTCGTTCACGAATTTGATCGTGTACTCGTTGACAGTCGAACTGTAGGTTGCTGTGTAGGTCGCGTCACCTGTTACTGCCGCGAGCTCCGGAGTCCAGCCCGCGAATTCATATGTGTACTGGGCATCTGCCGCCTTTGTCGGTGTCTGGCCTGTGTATGCAGGTGTTTCACCGTATGCAACCTTGCCGCTCTGCAGCACCGTTGCTCCGTCCTCATCAACGAATTTGATCGTGTACTCGTTGACAGTCGAACTGTAGGTTGCTGTATACGTCGCTTCGCCTGTTACCGCTGAAAGTTCCGGACTCCAGCCTGTAAACTCATATGTGTACTGGGCTGTTGCATCCTTAGTCGGTGTCTCGCCCGTGTATGCAGGCATCTGGCCATACTCTACTTCGCCGCTCTGCAGTTCTGTCCCGTCTTCGTCCACGAACTTCACTTGATATTTTCTTACGACCGGATTGAACGTTGCGGTATAGGTAGCATCACCTGTTACTTCTGTGAGATCCGGGCTCCAGCCTGTAAACTCATATGTGTACTGGGCTGTCGCTGCCTTCATCGGTGTATCGCCTGTGTATGCAGGTGTTTCACCGTATGCGAACTTGCCACTCTGCAGTTCTGTTCCGTCGTCATTCACGAACCTGATCGTGTATTGCCTGGTGGTATAGTTGGCAGCGACTGTCACTGCCGTGGTGACTTCTATCTTATTGCCAGGTTTCTTCTCCTGACCTTCTATCTTCCAACCGGAGAATGTCTGCCCTGCCGGAGGTGTGAAGCTGCTTTCCGGTAATGTATAAAGACTGCCGGACGCAACAGTGACGTTCTCCATTGACCCGCTGCCTTCACCCGGATCAAAGCTTATAGTGACCGGGCTGCCCAGAACAGCCTCGCCATCTTCGCTTTCGCCGATCGCATAATCACGTGAATCCGAGAAGAAGCTCTCCACGCTTCCTTTACCGCCAAGCCCCTGAGTGATATCCCAAGGCAGATCGGATTCACTGATCCCGGAAACAGATACACCGATGCTGGAATCTCCAATAGGTCCGGTGACACTGATCTTCCTGTTGTCCGGAAGATATACATTGTTCGCTGCGTCTCCTGCTATATTGTCGCTGATCTCGACCGGGCCGCTGATCTCGAATGTGCCGTGCAGCTGTGAAAGCTCGCTAAAGAACACACCGCCGCCATGGCTTCCCGCGCTGTTGCCTGTGACCGAGCCGCCTTTCATGATGAAGGCGCCGTTCAGGAGGTTCACTCCGCCACCGTCAGCATTGGCGCTGTTGCCTGTGATCGAGCCATCATTCATCGTGAAAGTGCCGTTTGCGACGGTCACTCCGCCGCCGCTGCCGCTTTCGGCGATGTTCTCGCTGATCGAGCCACCGTTCATGACGAAACTGCCGCCTCCCGAACCGGTGACCATCACGCCGCCATTACTTCTTGCGCTGTTGCCTGTGATCGAGCCACCGTTCATGGTGAAACTGCCCTCGCTGACAGTTACACCGCTTCCGCTGGAACCACTATAACCGTCATCGGTGATGGTCCCGCCGTTCATGACAAAGCTGCTTTCCGAGCCGACGACCGTCACGCCGCCTGAATGGTTGAGGATCTTACCGCCATTCATGATGAATCTTCCGCCGCCGTCTCTTTTGATGGCCACACCAACACCGCTGTTCGCGATAGTCCCCCCGTTCAGGGTGAGATTTCCGCCATTCACGATGAGAAGGTTCCTGATCTGGCCATTATCGCCGTTTTCATCATAGATATCGACGCTGACACCCGTGTTAACGTTCATCTCGCAGTAATCATATTCTGTCGTGATGTTGTGTCCGTTCAGGCAAATATGCATACTCTCCGGGAATACCCACTCATTGGTTGGCAGCGTTACATTCGCGGTCAGGAAATAATTCCCCGGCTCTATAGGCAGACAGTTGTCTGCTCTCGCGCTGGTATCATCCCACTGCTTTCTTGCCTCAGTATTGTTCCATGGCACGAACGCGACATCTCTGCCGTCTATTTTATGAGTATGGGTGACCGCGTCAGGTATCGTGATCTCCACATCCGCTGCCGGGGTCCCTCTGACCGTTATTTTATCCGGACTTACAAGAACAAATACCCCGTCCTGAGAGAAAGACCTCGCGTCAAAATAGTAGCCCTCGTCCGGCGTATATGTGACTGTTTCCATCTCGCCCGTAAGATCAGTCTGGGTGGTGCTTCCGCCGCTTGCTGTGGCATTCGCGCCGCCGGTCAGAGTGACCGTATAGGTGATATTGAATGCGACACTTGCCGTTTGTCCTCCCCAGGTCATCTGCGCCACATAATGCCCAATAGCTGTCGGGGCTTCGTCAAGCTGTGCACCGCTTGGTTCGATGCTTCCATCACCTGTAGATTTGAAATACTTAACGGCCGGGATAACTTCCAGCCCCGCAGGTGCCGGATCCGGATAGCCGCTGATTGTCGCTTCAGCTGTGTCTGCCGGCGCGTTCAGTATTAAAGTAATACCGTTTTCATGGTAGTCCGGGCATCCCTCAGTACATTTCGCTGTTATAGTATTCGCAGCAGCACCTGTTCCGGCAGTGTAAGTGAAGCTGTGCTGATGAAGTTCCCCTTCGCCGTCTCTCAACGCAACGGTGTAAGTCTCATCATCACTGCTGAACCAAGACGCAGGAAACTCGCTGTTGCCTTTATCAGTATAGCCTGTGGTGAATATTCCAGGCGTTTCCATCGTTACGCCGACATTTGCGCCGTCAGTCATCTTACCGGCAACTGTGATCTTCCTGTCTCCGACAAGATGTACATTGTTCGCTGCGTCTCCTGCTTTATTGTCGCTGATCTCGACCGGACCGCTGATCTCGAACGTGCCGTGCAGCTGTGAAAGCCCGTTAAAGAACACACCGCCGCCATGGCTTCCCGCGCTGTTGCCGGTGATCGAGCCGCCCTTCATGATGAAGGTGCCGTTCAGGAGGTTCACTCCGCCGCCGTCAGCATTGGCGCTGTTGCCTGTGATTGAGCCATCATTCATCGTGAAAGTGCCGTTTGTGATGGTCACTCCGCCGCCGCTGCCGCTTTCGGCGATGTTCTCGCTGATCGAGCCACCGTTCATGACGAAACTGCCGCCCGAACCGGTGACCGTCACGCCGCCATTACTTCTTGCGATGTTGCCTGTGATCGAGCCGCCGTTCATGGTGAAACTGCCCTCGCTGACAGTTACACCGCCTTCTCCGGGATCACTATAACCGTCGTCGGTGATGGTCCCGCTGTTCATGACAAAGCTGCTTTCCGAGCCGACGACCGTCACGCCACCTGAATGGTTCAGGATCTTTCCACCATTCATGATGAATCTTCCGCCGCCGTCTCTTTTGATGGCCACACCGACACCGCTGTTCGCGATGGTCCCGCCGTTCAGGGTGAGATTTCCGCCATTCACGATGAGGAGGTTCCTGATCTGACCATTATCGCCGTTTTCATCATAGATATTAACGCTGATTCCCGTGTTGACGGTCATCTCGCAGGAATCATATGAGGTCGTGATATTGTGTCCGTTCAGGCAAAGATGTATACTCTCCGGGAATGGCCATTCATCGGTTGGCAGCGTTACATCCGTGGTCAGGTAATAGTATCCCGATTCTTTTGGCAAGCGATTGCTTGCTCTCGCGCTGGTATCATCCCACTGTTTCCTTGCTTCATCGTTGCTCCATGGAATGAAAGTGACATCTTTGCCGTCTATCCTGTGAGTATGGGTAACAGCATCAGGTATGACGATCTCCGTATCCGCGTTCGGGGTCCCTCGGACATTAATTTCCTCCGGACTTATACTGACAATTATCCTGTTCTTTGTAAAAGAAGTCGCGTCAAAATAGTAGCCGGCATCCGGCGTATATGTGACTGTTTCCATCGCGCCGGTAAGATCAGTCTGGGTGGTGCTTCCGCCGCTTGCTGTGGCATGCGCCCCTCCGGTCAAGGTGACTGTATAACCGTTATCAGCTGCAGCTCCGAGCGCAGGCGCTTTTTCCACAACAGGCTGTTCCGCTTCAGGCGCTTTCGCTGCAGGTTCTTCTTCTGCAGGTTCTTCTTCTACGGGCTCTTCAGCCGTGGGTTCAGCTGCAGGCTCTTCCTCTGCGGGTTTTTCAGCCTCCGGGGCATCCTCTTTTGTGAGGGTCTCACCCTGAAGCACTGTTTCTCCGCCATCAGTCTCCAGCCCTCCTGCTAAAGCTGTCATCGGAGTCATGCTCAGCACCATACATAGCGCCAGCATAATAATCAAACATTTTCTCTTTATCATAATGTTTACAAGGCTCCCTTCATCAATCCAAAAGCATCATTTATATATTTCATCAACAGTCATGCCTCTCTTATAAGGGTGACATGTTCCGCCACTTATAGAAGCGGGAGCTTCCCGCTCAAAACAAAGAATTAAGAAGAGTTATTATATATTAATCCATATTTATTATTCCATATTTTTGCTCACAGTAGAATAATTATTTGTTTTTTTAATCAAGGGGACAGGAAGGGGACAGGGGACGGTTCTCTGTCTCCCCGCACAACAAAAGAGGAGACAGAGAACCGTCCCCTGTCTCCTCTGGAATATAATCCTTTGATAAGGTATTATAATATTGTTTACAGAACGGATATTAATCTTTTGCAGATAACTATTGGAGGTAATAATAATGGGCACTTTTAAAAAAATGGTTGTGCTTCTGTTGTCCGCCGGTATGATACTTACTTTCACTGCATGCGGGAGCGGCAGCAGCAATGACGAATCTGCACCGGAGGAACAGCCGGAGACTGAGACCAATACTTCAGCTGATTCGGACATTTCAGATCCATTTACTTTTGAGACTGTCGGATTCAGTTACGAGCTTCCTGAAGATGTACATATTGAAAAAGGTACCATCGAAAAACAGGACTTCGGTGAAATATCCTTCGGCAGCGGTGTAATGATGGGTTACCCTGTTTATTATGATATGACAGAGGAAGAAATAATGTCTCTTTCGGATGACGAGGCCAGTGCTCTTAATACAGCCGGCACATTCGTGATCATCTGTGTAAAAGACGCAGAAAACGCAGAGGATGCCAAAGACAGGTTCATTAAGGCCATGGCTGATTTCAGTGGAAGAGAGCTCTCTCAGGAAGAGATCGACGTATACTCAGCTGTTAAAGAGATACATAGCGAAAACGGCTGCATCTGGTTCATGGCAACACGTGACAAGTCGGAGGTAAATGAAAAGTGCCAGGCAGAGTATGATGCATTGCATGCTGCAACCGAAGATATCATCGCTAACCATATGAAGTTTTTTGCTCCTGAAGAGTGGGAAGGTTTTGCTGAAGATACCGTGCTCAGTTTTGAGACCGTGGACATTGACGGAAACCCTGTGAAATCAGAGGAGCTGTTCGCTAAGAACAAAGTGACTATGATCAACCTCTGGGGCACTTACTGCGGCCCATGCATAGTTGAAATGCCGGAGCTCGAGAAATTATCTCAGGAATTTGCTTCCCAAGGCGGCGGAGTAGTCGGCATCGTTGTTGATGTACCTGTAGGCAACGACAAATACCTCGAGAACGCTCATACTATTGTAAAGGAAACCGGTGTCACTTATCCTAATCTCCGGGCATGGGATGGATATGATGAAGTCCTCGAGCATCAGGGAACACCTACTACATATTTCGTAGACAGCAATGGCAAGCTGATCGGAGCCCCTATACTTGGCGGCCAGGTCAATGTCTATCCTAAGCAAATGGAAGCCCTGCTCGCAGAGGCAGAATAAAGTGCAGAACAGCGACAAAAACTTCCGGGATTTGCGAAAATCCCGGAAGTTTTTCTTTTGATCATTGTCACGGCTATTCAGGTACAGCAGTTGCCATGTAAAGTGTTCTGCTGAGTTTATCGTGTGGCATCAATTTGCCTTTTCGTAAAACTACATTGATGAAATAGATAAAGAAATATATGCGCGAGATAAAAAGCAGCAGCAGTATCATAACGTCAACTATAAACGCGAACCGTACATTCATGAGACTTCCTGCTATGATCAGCGGGACTTCAGTAAACAGCCACAGGTACAGATAGCGCTTTATAAACTGCCATGCTGATGCCGCCCCTCCATCGTCTGACACCAGAATCACCCTGCACGCAGCATGCCCCAGAGTTGATCCTCTGGTTATGAGAACCTGTACAAGAGAAGCTGCGCAGAAAAATGACCAGCTATATACCTCTCCGTATATAGAATAAGCTGTAAACTCAGGGTTCAGCAGCCGGATCACACCGATCATAAAGATATATACTGCAGCGATGCACACATAGTCAAACAGGACTGCCCATGCTCTGCGCATACCTGTTACCCGGGTACCGGACGCTCTGCACTTCTCATCGATCTCATCTCTGCCCGGAAGCACTCCGGCAAATACAGATGCTATATAATAGCCTCCCGCTCCGCCCAGCGTATTACATATCAGATCCTCAATGTCAGCCAGTCTGTATGGTCCCGGATAGATACCGAAAAGCGCTGTTATCTGACTCGTTTCATAGAAAAGGCTCAGCAGGAATGAGTAAAGAATCGTGCGCTTCAGGCTTAGTTTGAAGTAGTAGCGCATGTATACGCCAAACGGTACAGTCAGCAGGATATTGAACAGCAACTGCCAGAGCGACATGCTCACAAGATACTCTTTAAAAGCCGCGACTCCAAACGCTTTATCATGCCAGTACAGCCAGATCTGCCTGAAGGGAATCAGATTAAGATGTTCCTGCCATGTATTTCCTGCTGTTGATGCCCTGTCCGGAAGCGGAAGGATAACCATAAAATACGCGATCAGCATGTAGAGGATAAAACTATAGATGATCAGCGTTCTGTACTTCGATACCGAACCATGCTTATTATACTGATACACCGCATATGGCAGCGTGAATAATGCTGCTATAAACGGAAATACCAGAAGACCTTTATAAATGTTGTCAATATAAACCATTCAATTATCCTTTGGAGACAGGGGACGGTTCTCTGTCTCCTGTCTTCCTATTGAGTGACACCCCTGTTAACCGGAAGGCGTGAAAAACTATTGTTGCGTGTCACCGAGCAGCAGCGCGAGCCGCTCTCCGAACAACCTGTTTACAAATGCTATGACACGCCCTATTCCGAGCATTGCTATCAATGTACCTATACCAACACCCAGGAATCGATGCGCTACGGCCATAGAAAGAATGCACGTAATCGTGACGCAGGTTATATCAACGATATTCTTGGACAGTCCGAGCTCGATTCCGGTACGGTCTGACACAGCCTGCACCAGGCCGTCTCCCGGATTAGCAATGAGCCTCATATCAAGGCTGAGCGCAGCGCCGGTCCCCACGAGTATTACCGAAAGCAGCAGGACAGCTATCCTTGATATCATCGTTTCGGCTGCAGGGATCCATGCAGACAGTCCGTTGAGGAGTATAGTAAAGAAATAACTGAGCGGAAGCTGCAGCACATCAGCCAATATGGCCTTCTTCCTGTCTGCCGGGCACCTCTTGCCGGGTATCAGATGGAGTATCATCTCAATGACTACAAAAGAAGCATAGAGGAGGAACGTCATATCACCGAATCTTGCCCCGGTAAGCTTAGAAACGCAGAACGAAACAGCGATTATAGGTGAAACACCCAGGTCTGCTTTAGTACTTACAGTCAGACCGAGTGCCAGTATGCATAATCCGGATAAATACACGAGTACACGTGTAATACTTCTCTTTGTAAACACAAGTATTACTCCCCTGGGGTCCCTGACAACCATCTCCTTTTATCGCCTATCCGGTATAATTTTAGCACAAACCAGAAGAAGAGACAGGGGACGGTTCTCTGTCTCCTGTCTGTTCATCATTGATCTATGTTTTCAGGCTTCATCGGATCGCATTCCACGCCGCTCACCCTGATTCGAATGGTTTTTCCTTTCATAAAGGTGGCGTGCTTTGCCTCTGTCAAAACTATCCAAACAAATACAGGTATTCTGTGCCATCATCACCCCTTGACAGATAGATGTAAATTGATCTGGTCAAGGCATTTCCTTTACCGCTTTTGAATATGCAGTAATAGCAAAGTGTCTCTTCTCCGGATAATTTCCTTGCAACAGAGTTAAATGGATGGTTAACTTCACGGCTGACTTTTACCGGCTCGATGCCTTTCTCAGAAAATCTCGCCTGAACTGTTTCAGCTCCGGAATCATTCAGTGTGAGGCATATGTTGGCAAAATCTTCTGAAGGAGTGCTCTCTGCCTTTCCCATTTCACCAACACATATGTCCTCCAGCTTTATTCCGCATAGTTCTTCCGTATATGCAGTCAGGTCTGTTTTCTGAACTGTTCTGTTAAAGAGATACTCTTTTATTCCCATGCCTGTTGCTCCTGCTGTCATAATTCCTGCTGTTATCAGAATTACTATAACAGTAATTCCGAACAATATGCCAATCTTTTTCTTTCGGTCCATCGTTAGCTCCTTATCGCTGATCAGCTGTAGTTGTTGAGATCAACGGCCGCTTATGCCATCGTCTCCTTAGAAACTCCTGCCAGCTCCGCCACCGGTAAATGAATGTCCTCTTCTCTTAGGATATTTTCGGAGTGTCTTTACCATATCAGTTGCATTCATCTTTTTTCTTCCAACCTCAGTAGTAGTTACAGCTCCATCCTTCTCCTGGTATACAACCCAGCCTTTTGCCTTTCTGAAATAATGATACCAATGGTTTTCCGATCTGAAATGTTTATCTGAAATAGGTTCATGCCAGGATCTTCCATCGTCTCCCATCCAACGTCGTACAGTACCATCTGAAGCAAGTACAGGCGCGCCGTCAACCTTTTTAGCAAAAGCATTTGCGACATTTTCAGATGCATGGTCGAGATGCCCTGCGTTACATCCTTCCAGAACAAGATTTTCCATGCTTTTTGTATCAAGCTGATTAATATCACTTACATCCATTCGGAAGTTTGCATTATCGCTGATTACATACGGATTTGCATGCGAATGTATGATCACAGTGTCTATACTCACAGTTTCTCCATTCACAGTTCCCATTCCGTTCCAGTCGGATACAAATTGTTCGTTGTCTGTTAACCGCACCATATGAACTTTTGAAATATCATACCCGTACAAGTCTGCAAGCTGCTGTCTCTGAGTGAAAGTGAGTTCTCTGGTATCGTCTTTATAGAATATATAACAGTCTGTACCATCCGGGTCCACCCAGATAATAGGGTTACTGTAGCAGTACTGGTACTGATTTAATGTTGCAGGTCTTCTCACCTGAATGAACCTGTCATCATCACGTGATAAAAATCTGCCTGCCATCGGATCGTATTCTCTTGTAGCTGTGCGGTATGTGCCTGTCAGCTGATTCAGATACAAGCCGGTATATCCGAAACCATCTATATTAGCAGTTGAGGATGGTTTAATGTTTCCGTAAACATCGTATTTAACACAACCGGAAGAAGCTGCTTCTGATTCACTGGCTTTGAGCCTGTTAAGGACGCTTCCCTTTTCATCACACAGGTAGATTTCACTTTCGTTCTTGTCTACATATCCGATCAGCTTGCTGTCGCGGACATAATTCTTCCATCCGCTTCCATCGTTGATTCCGAGCACAGGATTGCTCTTATGCTCCATGTCATACCTGAATTGTCTGGTGTTTCCGGCATCATCAGTTTCACTGAGAACTCTTCCGAGGCTGTTGACATTTATTGACAGAGTTTTTCCATTCTTACTGATCCCAGTCAGATTGCCTCTTACATCATATGTTCTCAGGGTCTCTTCTGCCCCTGAGGCCATGATCAGATGCCCGTCGGAATCATAAGTATAACTGGTTATTTCAGGCTCACTGTTTTCACTGTATTCTTTCTTGCTGGTCAGCTGATCCAGAACATTGTATTCATATTCACAGGTAATACCATTGATTACCTTAAAAACGCAGTTTCCGTACTCATCATAGCGGTATTCTTCATAATCAGCTGGATTTTCTGCATTGACCGCTTTCCGGATCCTGTTCATCTCATCATACTCATAAGTATATGTTTCGGTCACCTTATCAGTCTTGCCGGAGCAGATACTTCTGACAGCGCTTGTCATATTACCCTTGTCATCATATCCGAAGGATGACTCCATCAGGAGATTTCCGTTTTCGTACTGCTCCAGCATCCCGATCTTTCCTCCATCTGTATAGAGCAGTTTCTCAGCAAGAACAGTTTTCTGTTCATTTCTTTCTGACCGGATATTTCTTGTTATGATCCTGCCACTGCTGTCATATCCATAGGAAGATTCCATCCCGGCGGTGCAGAGCTTCTCTGTCTGCCCGTTTGAATTATAAGTGTATAACACTTTTGTACCGTCCGGATATACCAGTTCAGTCCTTCTCCCTGCCGGATCCATTTTATAATCAAATGTCTGTTTTTCCGCATTCCGGAAGGATGTCAGTCTTCCATACGAATCGTAAGACATGCTTACCGTTCCGGTCCAGTCTTTAATTTCCGCGATTCTTCCACTTCTGTCATAACAGTATTCTGCCTCATTGTTATCTGCATAGATTTTCCGTCTGAGCATTCCGTGTTCGTAAAGATAATCTGTCGGATCATTATTTGCATTAGTGTATCTGCTCAGATTTCCTGCCTCGTCATAAATCCAGGCTGAACGGTTGCCCAGTGCATCTATTCTTTCAGTCACATTCCCGTTCAGGTCTCTCTCCCACCTTGTCAGACGAACAGATTTGTTTTCGGCCGTCTGGTATTTATCAGGATGAGCGAAAATTTCCTCAGCAGCACTGTCTGCCATATTACCTTTTAGAATCATTCTCAAGCGGTCTCTTTTATCGTATGCATACCTCGTCTCATTTCCGCATGCATCTTTCATATAGATAACCTGGCCGGATGGAGAATACCTGTAATCTGTAGTATGCCCCAGGGCATCTGTTGTTCTGATCAGATTGCCCGCTGCATCGTATGCCATAGAAATGCTTCTGCCGCTGTTATCTGCAGTCTTAATCATCTGATCCAGCGCGTCATATGTATGAGTCAGTTCATATCCATCCGCTCGTTTTTCACGAATCAGATTTCCATTTATATCATACTCCTTATCCAGAGTTCCACCGTTTTTCCATTCAGCCCTCTTCAAGCTCCCATCAGGGTAATAATGATATGTTACCTCATCATACATGGAATCTGTTCTGAATAACAGGCGTCCCATGCTGTCATATTTATATGTGTATTCCAATCCGCCCGGAAATCTGGATCTGATTTTTCTTCCTTCAGTATCATAGCAATACTCTGATATCTCTCCGTTTTCATCAACAGAGCTCAGCAGCCTTCCTGCTTTATCATAGGTAAATCTCGTTTCAGGTCCAAAGCTATCACTGATGCAGGTTATTCTGTCCATTGCATCATAGACGTATGTTTTCTGATGTCCGTTCTCATATTCACTTACCAGATTACCATTTGCATTGTATGTATATCTGTAGCTTGTTCCCTCCGGTCCTCTCACTTCTGAAAGCCTGTTCATGTCATCGTAATCATATTCAAAAATAGCTCCGTCAGGCAGAATGGCTTTCTTAACATTACCGAGCTTATCATGCTCATGTCTTGTTACCCTTCCGCATTTGTCCGTATACGAAGAAACCAGTCCCATCTGGTTATAGGTCCAAGTCTCCTCGTACCCATCGAAGTCTTTCACCTTCACAAGATTGCCGAACTTGTACTCATAAGTTCTCTTCTGCCCTATTGCATTGATCACTCCTGTGACTCTGTCGGCATTGTCATAAAACATGCAGGTTTCCGCGCCGTTTCCATCTGTTGTCCTGGTAATTCTGCCTGCGTCATCATACTCGTACATTACAACACTGCCTACAGCATCACACGCCCTGCTTATACGGCCTTTATCATCGTATGAATAGCTGATTTTGCCGCCATCAGGATTAATAACTTCAGTAAGCAGTCCGTTATTATATTTATATTGTGTTTTATTACCAAGGCTGTCTGTTGTTTCTATCTCATTATCGTTTTCATCATACACTGAAGCCACGATCCCTCTTTCAGGGGACTCTGTCCTTATCAAGTGATTTGCATCGTCATATGTGAATCTGCTTGTACAGCCCAGTGCATCAGTATATTCTGTGACATTTCCGCTTTCATCATATTTGCGTCTGAATTCGTTGCCTTCGGGATCGACATACAGTATTCTTTCATTCTTGTCATTATATTCAAACCTTTCTGTTCCCGCAGGATATCTGGTCTCGGCAATACGGCCATTCTCATCATGTACATATGTAGTTACTGCATCATTGCGGTCTGTAAATTTGATTGTATTTTCAGTATATTCATATCTGGCCTCACCGCCGTCAGCCAGAATCTGTCTGATTACACGATACTCTTCATCATATTCATTCCGGAGTTTTACAGTCTCATCCGGTCCGATCACAGCAGAAATAAGTCCTGCGTCATTATACTGATACTTTGTCTTAAGCCCGTCCGCAGCAGTTACTGTTGACAGACATCCATGGTCATAATCGAACAAAACAGTTCTTCCGGTATTATCCGTTACGGAGCAAAGAAGTCCTGTGTCGGTATATGAATACTCCAGATAGTTGCCATATGAATCCTTAACATTCAGGAGTTTTCCCTCATCATGAGTGAATTCCAGACTTCCCCGTCCCGGACCTCTGTTGAGTTTTACCAATTCTCCTGAGAAATTAAACTCCCATATATCGGGACTGTTTCTTTTAAATAAAAATCCATCCTCTGTACGTACGATGACATCATAGCTGCCGGCTTTGCTCATATATACGTCTTCACCACATGATATGAACAGTTCCTTGCTCTGATCTCCCCAGCAAACTAATATTTCATTCTCACCTGTCTCAAGGCTTACCTCATAATTATGAGACCAGCCGATCCCCATGCTGCAGTAGTTGTGATACTTTGCATTGTAAAATCTCGTCATGTTGAGATTACATGGTCCATAAATTGTAAGCTCTGTTACTGCGTCTACGAAATTTCCGGATGTCATATCCACCGGATCACCGTCATATGCTCCGTTACCATTAAACATGCCCGCAATAATACGTCCGATCTGACTTATTATTGCGGCGATCAACACCTGAGTTGCCGCGATTATTTCAGCAATTTCAGGTGGCACTACTCTTCCCATCTGAATCGCTTTTTCTGTCTTAATATACTGATCAGAAATCTGCCTCAATGCACTCGAAGCTTTGGCTACCGTCATAGTATCTGTTTCAAAATCTTTTTTGATTTTGTCGAGGCTATGCCTTATTTCTTCAGCGGCTTCTATTGCTCCTTCGATTTTTATTCCGGATTCAATTTTCTTAAGCTGAGACTGAATTGACTGCAGATTCTCTGCAATGCCTTTCAGTTTGTGATGATTGACTCTGAAATCACCCATGTCACTTCCTCCTGTTTTCTGTATGTAAATGCGGTCTGTAGTAATCAGAACGAGTGTTATCTCCATTTCTAATATTAAACATTCTGAGCCAGAATAGCTTCAGAATGCTTAATATGCATATTAACCTCCCTGAAATACATAAAAGACGCGCCGCTCATCTCCTTCGACGCCGCAGATAATCAAATAATTATGGGGGAGTATCCCGAATTCCTCCATATACTATCAGCAGTAAACGTCTTTATATATCTCTTCAATAATATCCAGGTCATCAATAAACTGGATATTATTTCTAATGCACCAATTCTTTACCACCGCAGCAGCTTCCTCATCTGTCATCCCCGGGCATTCCGGCATCAAGACAAAATCATCCGAGTCAAGCCGGTGAATTCAAAATGGAATGATCAATAATAGTCTTTCCAACGGTGCTTGCGCCGCCCATGCATGCTTTTATAGCAATCCGCACATACTCCGTACGGGAAATTCCACGCGAGTTTTCTGCCGCAGTATTTGCAGGTCCTGAACGGAAGCTTGGATTTCTTCAGTATTTCCGATATGATCTCTGACAGTTCCTTCTTGTACTGCAGGATCGTCTCAGAGTCTGTTTCATCGCCGAATTTCTCTGTGAAAGCATATGCCAGATCATATTGTTTGTATAACTGTTCTGCCTCTGTCAGGGAAAGATCCTTATGCGGAGGATCCACTTTCATACTGTGAAGACTGATGTCTCCGCTCGTAAGAACGATCCGTGACAGCCGGTTCCAGAACAGCCTTAAATCAGTATCATCTTCGTCGAATGGGATGGTGATCAGTCTGTATATCAGTCTCTTGTCGTCTGTCATGTCCTCAAGATAGCAGCAGAGACTGTATTCATGTTCGAGTCCTGATATTATGTACCCTTCGGGCGGCTCGATGTTCCGCCACTCCATGATGATCCTGGACAATTTGCCCTCTATATTGATCAGAAATTCCGGAAAACCGACATATACCGCCTGAATCTGCGGGATCTCAAGCCCCACCGCAGACTCTATGATCTCCCTTCCTTCCCGGGCATTCCAAAGGCCTCTCTCATACAGGCCTCTTCTGCCTGCTCTTCCCACGATCTGCTGTATCTCCGCTGGTTTGAGAAGCCTGATATCTGTGCCATCGAATTTGCTTATCTCAAGGAAGACCAGTCGCTCGATCGGCAGATTCATGCCCATGCCTATCGCATCAGTCGCTACAACAACATCTGTTTCTCCGTCTCGGAATCTTCTCGCCTCCTCCTGCCGTACATCATATGGGAGATTTCCGTAAATAACGCTGCAGCTTATCCCCATTGTCCTTAGTTCTCCGGCTACAGCGTGCACATTCCGCCGCGAGAATACAATAAACGCATCATGTTTATGTATATATTCTTTGGACAGCTTGAATTTTGACTGATCCGGTACGAGAGGCGTCTGTCTTTCATGACGGACGATCTGGTACGAATCACCACATTCTTCGATAAGTCCTGTGATGATCTTCTCTGCATAAGGAGCGATGCAGACATGTATTTCATCAGCCCTGAGGCCGAGGATCGCGGTCGTCCAGGCCCAGCCGCGCTCCCTGTCGGCAACCATCTGCGCCTCATCTATCACGGCGATATCATATTTTTCATATTCATCTGCCATTTCAATGGTAGAAGCCTGAAGTCCGGCTCCCGGCACTATCTGGTGTTCTTCACCGGTATATAGTGAACATAGGAAACCTTGCTCGTTGAGCTTCTGATATTGCTCATAAGCAAGCAGCCTGAGCGGTCCAAGATAGATGCCGCGCTTAGCAGCCTTGAGTCTTTCCACCGAGCAGTAGGTCTTGCCCGAATTGGTCGGTCCTATATGTATTATGAAGTGACGCTCCATGCTTCGCGCTGAAGGAAAAAGATCCGGCATTCTGTCCGGGACTCTGCCTGTGATCTCTTCTTTGAAAACACGCAGGCTTTCAAAGCTCTTCTTCAGATACTTGTTGCGGCAGACAAGGTCAAATAACCTCCGTCCGATGAAATGCTTACGAAGCTCATAATATATTTCTTCACCTTTCTCGTACAGCTCATCTCCCCAGACATCTCCGGTCTTTACAAATTTGAGTCCGGCGATCTCATCATGATTTTCCTCTATCGCCGACGCAAGAAGTTCTCCGAAACTGAGCGCATGATATCCTGCGAAAGCAAGGTGCCCCTCCTCACTCATATCAGCAAAATACTCAGCAAAAACATCGTAGTTTTCCGGATCTACCGGAACAGATCTGGTCCATGCATCATTCCAATAACCACCATTGTCATAATTATTAATTGTCTCAAGCCTGTCATTCAGAAGATGGTACTTGATATTCCTGATGAATTCAGCTCTGACCCGGCCTCTTACCTCGTAGATGAGTTCATTGATATCATACTTGCTGAGTAATTGTTTTTCCTTCTTTACTGTATATTTGCGCGCATGCGATATGATTTTCCTGGTGCAGCTGTCCGCAACAGCGTCAAAGGCCTCCTCATCTTCCATATATCTTGCCACAAGAAGACTACCGGGCTGCACATTCAGTTCTATGCAATCCCGGTAAAGTTTGTCATCAGCAAGTGCCTGTGCCAATGCAGTTTTGAACTTTTTACTGTCATGCAGCTCTTCGACTTCCTGCCTTCTGGGCATGCCTTTGACATGTACATACATCCGGCGGGTAAGCGTATCCGCTGTTTTCTTTCGGATCTGTTCCGCCAGTTCTGCTGCAAGCAGCTTCAATCCACTTTCCTTCATATCTCTGCTGCTGTATTCTCGTTGCATTCAGTTTACTTCGCTGAATCGGGGATCATCTCCGGAAGTTCTTCCGTAACTTTTTCAGGTTCTGCTTCCGGGACCATTTCCGGAAGCGCATCCGGAGCTGGTTCTGGTTTGCTTTCTGCAGGCGTTTCGACGGCTTCTTCTACAGGGATCTCTGCGGCTCTGGCAGCAGCTTCTTTTTCCGCGACCTTTTCTCTGTTCTTCTCAAAATGCTCATCCATCGCATTGCATGCTTTGACGGCAGCTTTCTTTCCTGCCTTGAGCAGGTTAGCTGCTATCGATGTCGACTCACCTCTTTCCCTGGCTTCAGTCTCCTTCTTCAGATCATCCTGCAGTCCTGCAAGCGCCATCATAAGGAGCGCGCAGTGCATCTCAAACTTCTCCTCAATGATCACCAGGCCGAGGCCTCCGTCAACGCAAATTGAAGTTGCTATATCTCCTTTCGGATACACGATCCTGAAGTTCCAGCCATATACATCACCACTCACCATCCAGTCCCTGTAGCTGGCAAGGTATTCATAATCATACAGCAAAGGATTCCTGGTGATGTTTCCTTCCCTCTCATTCCCACGGGAAATGACATACTCTTTCTTCAGAGACAGAGACTTTTGTCTTATAGCTCCAATTTCCTTCTTTGATGCATCGGACACATAGATGTACCGTCCACCGTCACCGACTCTGGCATCAACATAATATTTCTCTACTCCGGCTTCATCATAGATCCAGTACAGTCCGTCCCAGGCAAAATCATTTTTCAGTACAAGTTTCATAATCCGCTCCGTTTCCCTTCTGTTTTATCTTGATGCTGCAATAACTAT
>JBGUJM010000069.1:0-3692 GCA_045113935.1 Anaerovoracaceae bacterium | reverse complement strand
TCGCATATAAGATGAAACTTGATGCGATGAAGCGACAGGTGGGAAGGCCAAAAAATGCGTCGCCAGTGGCGACTAATTTAGGTAGATCAGATGTGGAACTTGGAGAGCAAGTGGGAGAGAGCAAGGACCAGATCAGAAGATATATCCGCCTTACTGAACTAATCCCTGAGATACTGGATATGGTTGATGACGGAGTGATTGCACTCAGACCTGCAGTAGAGCTCTCATATATTCCAAGGCTGAAGCAGGGGCATATATGGGAATGCATGGAGATCGAGCAGTGCACGCCATCACACACTCAAGCGAAACGTATGCGGAGGATGGCAGAGGAAGGAAAACTCACACCTGAATCCATTGAAGCAATCATGCTGGAGGAGAAACCAAATCAGAAGGAGAGAATAGTCCTTAGGGGAGATAGATTCAGCAGACTATTCCCACCGGATCTCCCTATATCCAAGCGTGAGGACTATATTGCCGCAGCTATGGAATACTATGGGAGACATCGGGATCGGCAGAAAACGAGAGATGAAGCGAGATAATGTGTTCCGCATATACTAAATGACTATTTCATTGTGGACACAATTACACATCTCCTCCCCTGTAACCCCTCCTCTAGAACTACCTGTTACTACCCGAAGAAGAGATAAGTATCACATAACATAATATATTAATAATAATCGCAATATCGCAGCACATAAGGCGCTCTAGTCAGAAATGACCAGGGCGCCTTTTTTCATGCTCGGATTTGCGGGAAAGGACGATCAATGACGAAAACCAAAGATAACAAACCGAATGACGAGGTAATCATGTGCACGGATGAGACAGGAATGCAGCTCTATCTCAGCGAGAAGGCAGCCAACCGGCTCAGCTGGATCCTGACAGGGATCTGCGTAGTTCTCAGCCTGCCGGTGATCATCCTCGCATTCATGTGCATTTAGCAGAAAGGAGAAGCAATGACAGATAATAAGTTTATCGATGCATTCAAGCGAATGCTCACAATGACACTTGCCCTGATCATGGTGCTCGGCTCAGTGATCCCGATCGCGACCCAGGAAGCATCAGCATTCGGCGGCAAGGTCGGCAGCAAGTATACTGTGACCGACGGAGGCCAGATCAGATATGGATCCGGCGATGGAGGATACAGCAATTCAAGAAAGTGTGACCTTGGTGATGACCTCGGCAGCAGATATTCATACTGCGTGCAGCCGGCGAAGAATTCACCTCCTACAGGAACGGTGACGGTAGATAAAGTCGTCACGGATGAGGACGACAAGGGCAAGTGGAACGCCCTCAGGAATATCGTCTACTATTCGCCTTCCTATCCAGGTTATGACAAGAACATCAAGAACATTAAGGGCGACTATTACACAGGAGATTTCAGCAAGGACTGGGGAATCGCCCACATGGCTCTGTCTTATGTCTATGCAGGCAGGCCATCCGACATGGCCACTTGGGGAGGTACACATGCATCCGGACTCGGCGATGTGTGGACCAAAGCCAAGAAGCTGGGCGATGCTCTGTGGAAGGCGGACAGTTCAAAGGATGATGCTGTCCCTGACAGCTTCAAGGTGTTCATCTGCTATATGTCCGGAGTACAGGACATGATAGTCGGCTATCTTGAAGCTCCGGGATATCTGACCATGAAAAAGGTATCGAACAGGACCTCGATCACAGACGGCAACAGCTGCTATTCTATCGAAGGAGCCGAGTACACGGTATATGACAGCTCAAATAAAGCAGCGGGTACTCTCACTCTTAAAGCCAATGGCGAGAGCAACACTATCGAGCTCCTGGAGGGCAAGTACACGGTGAAAGAGACTTATGCACCTCCGGGATATGCTAAGGATGACGAGACATATTCAGTGAAAGTCGTGTCCGAAGAGACTACCACATTCACTGCGAAGGATGAACCTATCACTGATCTTGTGCAGCTCCTGCTGACAAAGAATCCTGTAGGCTATCCGCATGATCACGGTGAGGGTGATGCGACACTTAAGGGCGCTGTATATAAGTTCGAGTATTACGACAGACTCAAGAATCAGGAAGTGCTCCTCAAGGCAGCAAAGGCAGACGCTCCTGTAAGGACATGGCATTTTGTAACTGATGAGCACGGTAAGATCGATGGACAGAACCCGACATTTGCATCCGGTTATTCCAGTGATTCCCTGTATAAGGACAAGGACGGAAAGGTATGCTATCCACTGGGAACATATCTGATTCAGGAGGTCAAGGCACCGGAAGGTTATCTTGTCAATGATGAGATCCTTGAGGTAACCATCACTGAGGATGGAACAGACAACCTCCATGTTAAGACCTATAACGAATCTATCAAAGGAAATGACACGATCAAGCGTGGCGGAGTCAAGGTAGCCAAGATCGATAACGATCTGGATACCAATTATGCCCAGGGTGATGCAACACTCGCTGGTGCTGAATTCACTATCTACAACCAGTCAAAGGAAACAATCATGATTGGCGGTAAGGAGATCGAAAAGGGCGGAGCAGCTCTCACGATCACTACAAATGCTGATGGCATCGCGACCTCGGATGCGCACGCACTCCCTTACGGATCATATCTTGTAAAGGAAACTAAGCCTTCCAAGGGATATCTTCTGAACACTGAGTGGTCCAGAGCATTCACTATCCGTGAGGACGGAAAGATCATTGACCTGACTGAAGACAAGGTAAGAGAAGCAGTAGAGAGAGGCGGCGTACAGATCATCAAGAGAGATAAAGAGCTCGTAAAGTCCGAGGCTCTCGGAGGAGCAAGACTTGATGACATCGTGATGACCATCAAGAACGTTTCCGGAAGAGACGTAGTAGTCCGCAAGGATCTCGATAACAAGACTGACAAGGTCGACTGGAAGAAGCTCGAATCCAAGAAGGATCTCTTTGAAAGCGAAGAGATCAAGAGGATCCCTTCCGGCAAGGACGTTGGCAAGATCACAGTCCACTGGAACGAAGAAAAGAAGGCATATACTGCTGAGACTCTGGCAGATGACCTTCCATACGGAACCTACACTATCCGCGAGTCCAAGACAAATGAGACATACCAGAGAACAGACAAGACAGAGCACATGTTTACCATCAGAGAAGATGGTGTGATCGTCAGCTTTGACGACAATAAGAACGAGATGGCTCTTACTTTCGATGATTATGTCTACAGATCAGATGTCCAGGGAACCAAGATCGCTGATTCAACTTCCGAGAGATTCTCGTTTGTTCCGTTCAAGATCATTTCTGTTACCAACGGTGAGACTCATGTAGTCGTAACTGACAAGAATGGTTTCTTCTCCACTAAGGACAGAAGAGCTGCCGGGGACCTCGATGAGGATGAGGATGCAGATACTGCAAGAAAGCAGAACCCGTTCGATGACCTGCTTGAAGCTAAGGAAATAAAGACTGCAGATCTCGAGAAAAGATCTCAGGATATCCTTCACGGAGTATGGTTCGGAACAGGTGAGTTCGGAGACAAGGCTCCTATGAACAGCAAGTTCGGAGCACTCCCTTATGACTCATATATCCTTGAAGAGATGCCATGTGAGCATAACGAGGGATATATCCTTCAGAAGTTCTACTTCACAGTAGATCAGAAGAGCCAGAATGGCTTCGTTGATCTTGAGACCATCACTGATGACGTCCCTGAGATCGGAACTACAGCTTCCGTTGACGGAAAGAACAAGAACATCAGA
>JBGUJM010000068.1:0-43249 GCA_045113935.1 Anaerovoracaceae bacterium | reverse complement strand
GGCAACAAGTCTGTAATCATCGCCCTCTTCCTCGCCCATCACTACGTTCTCCGCTACATAAGGGATCTTGTCTATCAGAGCTTCGATCTCTTCAGGATAGATGTTCTTGCCGTTCTTGAGCACGATGACATTCTTCTTGCGGCCTGTCAGGAAGATGTATTCTTCCTCGTCGATCCGTGCAAGATCGCCTGTATTGAACCAGCCATCAATGAACACCTCTCTGTTGGCCTCTTCATCATCAAGATAGCCCTTCATGATGTTAGGACCTCTGGCAAAAAGTTCTCCGATGCCGTCCTCATCCGGATCATTGATCTTGACTTCGACGCCAGGCATAGCATGTCCGACAGAACCAGGTTTGCGGTAGAAATAGCTTTCAGATGCTATAGTCGGTGCGGTCTCAGTAAGACCGTAACCCTGAACTGTGAGGATCCCGAAATCTGTCGCATACTCAAGGATCTTCAGATCGAGTGCTGCCGCACCGCTGATCAGGAATCTCAGCTTGCCGCCGAGACCATCGATAACATCCTTGAAGATCCTGCGCCTTGCATCGATCCCGACCTTCATGAGTGCTCTGGATATCTTGCGGCCCGTCTCGAGTTTTTTCAGCTTTCCTTCTTTTTCCGCAGTCTTGAGGACTTTGTTTATCATCGACTCTATGATAAGAGGTACGCAGAAGAATGCGGTAACACCGTATTCTTTCAGTTCCTTCTGGATGTACTTGAGTCCGCTGCAGAAAACATTGGTGCAGCCGTTACTGATGAACATCAGGACACCCTGATTGCCGAACGCATGATGGAGCGGAAGCAGTATCATTTCAACATCATCTTCATAGATAGGCTCGACCTTTCTCATAGCGGCGATCGTAGAAGCGATATTCCGCTGAGTCAGCTGCGCAGCCTTCGCGTCTGCTGATGTACCGGACGTGAACAGAATGATGTCTACGGCATGCTTGTCTATTACTTTGAACTCAGGCTTGTACTGCTTGATCATAGCAGCCAGTTCAGGCATCTTCTCCTGCGTAAAATCACTCATAGGGATCAGCGTTTCCACTGTGATACCGTCCATTCTGATGATGCTTTCAAAATCCATCTTGAGACTGTCATCATAGATGATCGCATCTGCTTTGCACTTTTTCAGTGAATTGACAATCTCTTCCTCCGGAAGGCCTTTGTCGAGAGGCACCACGACTCCTACGTTGATGACAACTGCATAATAAGCTACCAGCCACTGATAGGAGTTAGGTCCGATAACCACGATCTTCTTGCCCTTGAGGCCTTTGCTGATAAGATAGGCTCCGACAGCATCCAGGTCTTCTCTGAATTTGCGGTATGTGATCTCCGTCTTGGTCTTTCTGTCCGCGCTTTTATAGATGAACCCTGTGTTCTTGCCATACTTGTCCGCCACAAAATCCATGATTTCCTTCAGGTCCTGGAATTCTATGTCGTATTTGCACTTATACTTTCTCATATTCTTTCATCCCTCTCATGCAAATATTCACTGTTGCGATTGATACAAAACAAAATCAGCGTACAAACAACACCTCCGGCGAATCTGCCGGCAGGAGCCGGTACGTGCGCTTCATACTGTAACTCTCTTGGAATACCCCGGAAGAAAAATCTCCGGACAGGTATGTGAATATTGTAATTATTTTACCAAATACGCAATCGGATGACTACACTATGCATCAAGAAAAAACATCTGCCCGCCTTATATTACTCACAAGTGCCTGAAGCTGCAGTTCTGACGACAGTCCATGTGTCAGTTCATCGATCTTCGCATTGACTGCGGGGTGGAACGGTCTTCCCCTCTTCGCTTCCTCTGCGCCGTATTCAACAGCTGCTTTCAGAAGGCCGGCGTCCCTGATCATTTTGTCCTTCTCTATAGGATACAGATAGAGCGTTCCTTTCTGAAACCTGTCCGAATGATCCGGCAATGCTTCCTCTGCGCCGGCACTTCTATGACAGTCAAATATATATCCCGGATGCCAGTCTCTGACTCCGGAGTATACCCTGATGCCATTGTCCATAGCCGTCCGGACAGTGTAAAACTGATCGAACATGTCCTTGAAAGCTGTTGCGGCAAGTGATACTTCTGTATGCGCCAGAGCTGACAGATCATTGCTCCGGCTGATATCCTGACCGGACATCAGACCTCCTATGCCGCATGACACGGCAAGAGGCATCCCAATCTTTTCACAGAGCCTTATGGTTCCTGAGGCTGTCAGCGCTCCGGTAACACCGTTTCTGCAGGCCTCATCAAAGCCGGCATAGCCGACCCTGACAGCTTCATCCGCGCGCATACGAAAAGACAGGAACTCCTCTGCATCCCCGGTTACCGGATGACCTCTGTCCAGCCACCCGATCAGCCATCCCGGTTCCCATACACTGAGTATCCTGTCATTATCCGTACTGACCAGCCCGTGAGTCAACAGGGCTGATTCAACTATAAATCCTGCCATAATGTGTCATCACCGGCTGTTTCCCTGACACAGTGCCGCCAGTTCAGGGAATATGCCGAGGCTCCGTCTGAGTATGCCGTGAACAAAAGCGATCATTGTTCCATAGTTGGTGATCGGTACATTCTGGTCTACTGTGTTCTTTGCCCTGGAACTGACTTCGCGCTCATTGAGCATGCATCCGCCGCAGTGTACGACCAGCGCGTACGGGCTGACGTCTTCCGGGAACTCCGTCCCGCTGACAGTTTCAAATATCAGGTCCTTTCCCGTGTATTCAGACAGCCATTTCGGTATCTTGACGGATCCGATATCACCGCACTGGCGGTGGTGTGTGCATCCTTCTGCTATGAGGACCTTGTCGCCGTCTTTCAGTGAATCTATCGCTGCCACTCCGCGGACTGCATCATCAAGCAGGCCCTTGTAACGCGCCATAAGGATGGAAAAAGATGTAAGCGGAATATTTTCAGGCAAAATGCTGTCAACCTTGCCGAACACCTGACTGTCAGTGATGACGAGATCCGGACGGTGGCCAAGACTCTTAAGGATATCGGCCAGCTCTGTATCGCGTACGACAACCGCCGCCGCACCGGCATCCAGTATGTCTCTTATGGTCTGCTGCTGAGGAAGTATCAGTCTTCCTTTAGGCGCTGCTTTGTCGATAGGCACAACAAGAACGATAAGATCGCCTTCGCTGATCTTGTCCGCTACAAGACGTTTATCACTTCCGTCTGGCCTGAGCGCAGACAATCTGTTCTTGAGTTCATCAATTCCGTCTCCAGTCAGCGCGCTCACATGTATGATCCCGGAACTTCCTCCGGCGACATCTCTCTGTATCCTGAAAGCATCTTCACTCGCGTCTGACTGCGCCTCCTCGGAGTCCTCTATGATGTCACTCTTATTGAAAGCAACCAGATAAGGAATCTTCTTTTCCCTGAAGAGCATCGCGAGTTCTCTGTCGCACTCCCTGAGCCCTTCCGACGCATCTGCTACGAGTACCGCAATATCTGTTTTGTTCAGGATCTGTTTTGTTTTGCGCACGCGAAGTTCGCCGAGACTCCCTTCATCATCGAATCCCGGAGTATCTATGATCACTACCGGACCGAGCGGCAGCAATTCCATGGCCTTGCTGACCGGATCGGTCGTCGTGCCGCGCACATTCGAGACCACCGCCAGATCCTGACCTGTCACCGCGTTGACCACGCTGGATTTGCCTGCGTTCCTGCGCCCGAAAAACCCTATGTGTACTCTTTCACCCGAAGGTGTCTGATTCATTCCTGCCATTGTTCTTCCCTGTATATTATTTTATCAGCCAGCGGAAACCATAAGGCTCCAGCCAGTATTCCATCTTTCCGCCTTCACCGCGCTCAAAGCTTCTTTCCGGATCGGTCAGGTCGCTCCAGGATGCATTTTCTATTTCAGCCCTGCAGTATTCAGGCGCAAAGTTGAACAGAGCCAGAAGCGTCCTTCCCTCGTATGCGCGTCCGATTCCGAGGATCCTGTCATCTCCGACATTCACCGCGAACATATCCGAATCGGAACGGAATACATCGTTGGCCTTTCTTATTCCGATCAGTTTCGAGAGACCGTCGAATATCCTCTCCGTCACAGTTCCTTCGCTATGTCTCTGCTCCGAGAGTTCCCAGTCGAACTTGCCTCTGTGTATGTATCTGCTGTCATCGGCCTTCTTCGGATCGTCATGATAGCTGTAATCGTTGAGCATTCCTATCTCGTCACCGCTGTACAGGACCGGGATGCCTCTGAGTGTGAGCATCAGAGCATGAAGCATCATATCGGCTGCTATTCCCGTATTGAGCGCATTCTCATCTCTATCATTGAGCGCTGTCTCAATACCGCAGAGAGACGCGGTCGTACCGCACAGCCTTGCATCCCTCAGCACTTCGGAGTCATTGTAGAGTTCTCCGCGGGACGGGCTGCCCTGCCATTTTCCGGTAAACCAGTCATTCAGATATTTCTTGTGAGGTGCCTCCTGCATGCCGAACCATCCGAGATATCCATAGTCCAGACCCCAGCCTATATCATCGTGGCATCTCAGGTAATTCTGGAACAGGCACACGGAAGGAAGCAGCTCGAGCTGCTCGATCTGATGTCTCAGCAGTTTGACATCTCTCGTAGCTACCGTATGCCATATGGTGCACATGGTCGTGACATTGTAGAGCATATCGCACTCAGGCTTTTCCGGCGAGCCAAAATACGGCACGACTTCTTTAGGCTCCATCACGACCTCGCCCAGCAGCATGACACATGGGCATACGATCCTGCACGCAAGGTTCATCATACGAACCAGCGTATGTACCTCAGGAAGGTTGCGGCAGTTGGTGCCCAGAGATTTCCATATATACGGCACCGCATCGAGTCTGACGATATCCACACCTCTGTTGGCAAGATAGAGCAGATTATCCGTCATATCGTTGAACACCATTGGATTGGCGTAATTCAGATCCCACTGGAATGGATAGAATGATGTCATGACATACTTGTCGCAGTCATCAAGGTATGTGTAGTTTCCCGGAGCGGTCTCAGGGAAAACCTCCGGAAGATATTTCTCATACTCATCAGGTATTGTCCTGTCGTCATAGAAGAAATATCTGTCCATCGCACCCTGATCGCCTTTCCGGGCGGCTTTTGCCCAGGCATGTTCCTCACTGGTATGGTTCATGACAAAATCCAGGCACACCATGATCCCTCTGCGGTGGCAGGCGCCTGTGAGTTCCTCGAGATCCTGCATGGTACCGAGATCCGGCCTGACCTTGCGGAAATCCGACACAGCATAACCGCCATCGCTTTTGCCCTCCGGCGAGTCCAGAAGCGGCATCAGATGCAGATAGCTGACTCCGCATTCCTTGAGGTATGGAAGATTTTCTCTTACACCATTGAGATCCCCGCCGTAATTCTCCGTATAGAGCATCATGCCCATCATGTTCTGTGAATATTTACGGTCCGGATCATCTATGCTCGCAATATCTCTTCTCCGGAGAGTAGCCTTTCTTTCGCGATAGGCTTTCTTCAGGAGACCAAGGAAATATTCGAAAGCTTTCTCGTCTTTGTATAAGCCAAGATACAGTTCTCTCAGTTCCTGAATATTCTCATCCAGTCTTTCCTTGTAATAGTTTCTTCTGTCAGCCATAACCTTCACCTTATTCCATTTCGCTTGCATAAGGCATTGCAGGTATCGCTCCATGCCTGGAGCATGTCAGCGATGCAGCCTTATTGGCATATGTAATCATACTTCTTAATTCATCTTCGCTGAGGTCCTGCAGCAAACCGTCCCTTCCTGCGATCTGTGCCAGCATCGCTCCGAGGAACGTATCTCCGGCACCGTTGGTATCCGCGACCTTGACACGGAATCCCGGTATGACTTCCGTATGATCTCCGTATCTTACGAATACTCCCTGTGCTCCCAGTGTCACAAGTACAAGCGCAGGGCCGTATTCACTCAGTATGAGACTGCCCTCTGCGAAGTCTTCTGTGCCTGTCAGCATCAGCATCTCCTCATCGGATACCTTGAGGATATCCGCCAGCGGCAGCAGGACTTTCATCATCTCGATTGCCCGCTCCTCACTGTCCCACAGGGCTGCGCGGTAATTAGGATCATAGCTGATCATCACGCCTCTGTCTTTTGCATAATGAACTGCTGATTCGCACGCCTCCCTTGAAGGCATTGTCGTCATAGAAAGCGAGCCGACATGCAGTATTACAGGAAGATCAGCCATACCGCCGACAATATCTTCATTGCCCCGGATATGGCTCCCGGCGACCGCTGCTATCGCTTCATCCGCAGTCAGCTGCGTGTCAGCTCCCGGATCACGGTAAAAAGCAAATTCTCTCTCTCCCTGTTCATCGACCGAGACCAGCGCCATAGTGGTCGGCACATCCTGGCTGGTGAAAAGGCCCGAGATATCCACACCTTCTTTTTTCAGGGTCGCTGCAAGAGTGCGTCCGAAAGCGTCATTTCCCACCTTGCCGATGAATCCTGTCTTTGCGCCAAGCCTCGCGGCTGCCACGGCTACATTCGCCGGCGCCCCGCCAGGATAGGCGGTAAACTTGCCGTTGCCGAGTTCATCTGTTCCGTTCTGAGTCATATCGATGAGCAGTTCGCCCAAAGTAAGTATATCTGCCATATCATTTACCCCTTTCGGTCTATAGATTACAGAGCTTTTGTCTCACTCTTCATCCCACAGTTCGTGCCAGTCTTCTGCGCCTTCCCACAGGAAGACCTGTCCTTTTACAAGACGGTTGCCGCATTCAAGCGCTGAGATCCGGGCCATCTCTTCCTCACTCAGCTGTTCTGTGACCGCCGCGCGCAGATTGTTTTCATAGTGATGTACAGAGAAAGGTATCGGAAGGATCCCTCTCTGCAGCGACCATTTCAGACAGATCTCTGCCGGATGGCATCCGTGTGCCGCTGCAATCTCCTGCAAGGCCGGCTGCTGCATATCCACCACATCTTCCGGAGCAATATCCCGCTCAGGTCTCCTCGGTGATCCGAGCGGCATATAGCCGATCGGAAGAATACCCTTCTGCTTCAGATAGTCGACCAGCTGCGCCTGTCCGAAACACGGATGTATCTCGGATTCGCAGGCTGCCGGCGGGATCGTAAGCTGCCCGAGGACTTCATCAAGCTTTTTTATTGTCATATTCGAGATGCCGATATAGCGGATAACGCCCTCTCTGACCAATGCTTCCAGCTGGCGGTATGTATCAAGGAATTCCTCTGCCGAAAAAGGCTTCGAATCCGGATTCCTTGCATCACCGTCACACCCCGGAGCATGATAATTCGGGAACGGCCAGTGTATGAACAGCATATCGAGATAGCCGCATTGCAGGTCTTCGATGCTCTTCCGGCAGGAAGCTGCGACATCACGGTGCATATCGTTCCACACCTTGCTCATGATGAAGAGTTCCTCTCTCTTCACTGTGCCATCTCCGAGAAGTCTGCCAAGTTCTTCGCCGATCTCTTTCTCATTCCCATAGCAGGCGGCGCAGTCGATCAGGCGGAATCCCGCACGTATCCCTCCTGCAACAGCCTTTGCCACATCTTCGGCGCTTACACGGTCAGAACCGAAGGTTCCCATACCGATGCATGGAATTTTGCCTCCGTCAAACAGTGTATATTCCGGAATATTATCGATGCTCATACCATATCTCCTGCAGTTATTCTCAAACATCCCATACTTCTTTATATTTTACTATAATTCCGGGCAATAAAAAAGCGGAGCAACTCCGCTTTTATAATACAGGCTGACGGGGAAAACAGCTGCTGTCCTTCTATTTCAGTCCTTTTACGACTCTGACGATATGTTCATCGGTCAGATCATACTGTTCGCGAAGATAATCCACAGGACCGACTTCGCCGAATTTATCCTCTACTGCCACATAGCCGAACTTCAGTGCCAGGCCGCATACTGCATCCTGTACTGCCGAAGTCAGTCCGCCGATATAATTGTGGTTTTCAGCGACTACTACCAGACCCGTCTTCTCAGCATATGCACGGATCGTCTCTGCGTCGAGAGGCTTGATGGTGACCGGGTCGATCACTGTCATCTCAATGCCGTCCTTCGCAAGAGTCTCCGCGGCCTGAAGCGCTTCATGCACCATGATGCCGCTGGCCACGATCACACCATCAGCGCCCTCACGGAGCACTGCGGCCTTGCCCGGGGTGAACTTTGTCCCGTCTTCGTATACCTGATAGGAATCTTTCCTCGGAACGCGGATGTACTTGACTCCCGGCATGTCCTTTGCGCTCTTCAGCGCATCGACCAGCATCGGTACATCTGTGATATCAAATATGGTTGCTTCCGGAAGCGAGCGGTACAGCGCAACATCCTCGAACGGCATATGGGTTCCGCCGTTGAACGCTGCTGTGATACCCGGGTCCGTTCCAATCATCGTGACAGGATTTCCGGCATATCCGGCTGCCAGGAAAACCTGGTCGAAGCAGCGGCGGGACGCGAATGGTCCGAACGTGTGAGCATATGGCTTCATGCCCGATGCGGAAAGTCCTGCCGCGATACCTGCCATGTTGGCCTCCGCGATTCCGCAGTTGATGACGCGGTCATCTTTTCCGTACAGCCCTTTTGTTCCGCTGCACCCCATCAGATCCGCATCGAGCCATACGACCTTGTCGTCTTCTTTGAGGAGATCTGCGACAGTCTCTCCTATAACGTTCTTGAATTGACGGGAGTCTTTCTCTCCGTTATATACGATCTTCATCTGCCGTCACCTCCCTATGCTTCCAGAGCAGCAAGCTTGCTCTTGATCTCTGCGATCCATCCATCGAACACTTCCGGCTTCACATTCATCGAGTGGTTGCCCGCGGCTTCCTCGACTTCTGTAACGCCCTTGCCCTTGACTGTATCAAGGATGATGGCGATCGGCTTATCTGCTGCTTTCTTAGTCAGCGCTGCCTTCAGCTGCTCTATGTCGTTGCCGTCGATCGTGCATGCGTCAAACCCGAACGCTCTGAACTTTTCCTCGAAGTCAAACGGCTCAAGGATATCTGATACATATCCGTCGAGTTGTTTCTTGTTCCAGTCAATCAGCCAGACAAGGTTGGTCAGCTTTTTGGCTGCAGTGAACATCGCAGCCTCCCAGACCTGACCCTCATTGGCCTCACCATCACCGACAATCAGATAGGTCCTGCAGTCTCTTCCCTGCAGTCTGTCGCCGAGCGCCAGTCCTACAGCCTCTGAAGTACCCTGTCCAAGTGATCCGGTCGTCATGTCGACTCCCGGAGTCTTATTCATATCACAGTGTGACGGGAAATTGGTTCCGGGACGATTCAAAGTCAGAAGATCTTCTTTCGGGAAATAGCCTTTGAGCGCCAGCGCAGCATAAACAGCCGGCCCTGCGTGTCCCTTGGAGCAGACGAGTTTATCTCTGTCAGCTTTCCGCGGGTCTTTCGGATCCACATTCATGATCTCTCCGTAGAGCACTGCCAGTGCATCACAGACGGAAAGGCTGCCACCTATATGCCCGAACCCTCTGGATTTGATGCATTCCACCGTCGCCAGCCTGATCTCCAGAGCGAACTTCTGCAACTCTTTTGTGGTCATCTTGTTTCCTCCTGTCATCTTTCACTATTGTGTATTTCTGAAAATAAAAGGGAGAAGGACAACCCCCTTCTCCCTTTCCTGTCATTATATATTATTTTCTGAATTTGCCAATACCCAGATACTTATTTGTTTCAGCAGTTCCTTCTTCTCTGGTCTTCTGCATTCCCATCGCGGCGCGGATGCCGTCGATCGTTTCAGGAATTGTTACCGACTCCTGTGGAATGTTGATCGCATACATGATGTCGTTGCCGGACTCTACGATCGAATCTTTCCAGATCGCGATCTCATACATGTCTCCGCGGCGGTTGCCGAGGTCACGCGCGTATTTGAACAGAGATGCATTGCCCTTGAACCCTTCGTCTATTGATACCATACGGATACGAGGATGTTTGCTGAATGCCTCGAGAGCCTGCTCTCTGGTGATCTTCTTTCCGTCCTTTGCGGTTGCAAGAACTGTAATGATATGTCCGTGTGTTACAGGTGTATGAACGAGGATTCCCGTCGCGTCTACATGCGGCATGATCGTCATGAGGTCGACTGCCTGATGTGTCGGAGCCTTGTCCATCTGCAGAGCATTGGTGAGTCCTCTGTGATAATCTCCCGGATCTGCCACGCGGCGGATGATTGTGATCGCAACTTTCTCTATTCCGAATTCTCTGTCAAGACAGTCAACTGTACGGATAAGGCCTGTTGTGTTGCAGCTCGTCAGCTTGAGATAGTTCTGGCCGATGCCCTTCTCAAAATTGGCATATCCATGGAAGAATACATCTGCTACAGAATTCTTCTCACCGCCCTGGAAGATCGCTTTGACGCCAAGCGGAACGTAATACTTTTCCTTGTTTGAGCTTCCGACTCCGCCCGGTGAAGAGTCGAGCATGATATCCACCTTTTTGCAAAGTTCCTCAAATGTGCCCGCAACCGGTATGTCTTTTTCATCGAACGCGTCCTTGTCCGCGCCATCAACAAGATAGACGTTGTATTTGACACCGTTGGCACCTATCATGTCTCTCTCTCTGAGAGCCTGCAGAGAAAGTGTCGGCGCAAGATCGGCAATGCCGACAAGTTCCATATCTCCCTGCATTGCCACACCGTCAGCCAGTCTCTGTCCTATCGTCCCATATCCGGCTACGCCTACTTTGATTTTTCCCATAAAAGTTTTTCCTCCCGTATTCTGAAAAAACCTCTCACCGTTACTGTTGAGAGGTTTTTCTATTTAATCAGTCTTCAGTACAAACTATTGATCAGAAATCGTAATCCTTGCACTTAGGCGAATTTGCAGCAACAGACTCAGCATCGTACCAGATCAGGTTGTTGGTTGTCTCCTTGTCAAACAGCTGGATCAGTCCAGGTCTGAATGTGAAGTTCACCTCTGTTCCTGTGGATACATCCTGTTCGAGATCCATTGTCTGGAGTACCATGACGACATCGTCTCCGCCGCAGTTTACGTGGAGGTCAACTTCGGAACCGAGCATCTCGGATACTTCTACTTTGCCGGAAAGCTTGCCTGATCCTATTCTGATGTGCTGAGGACGTACGCCTGCGATAATGTCGCATGGCTGCTGTCCGTTAGCCTTCAGCGCTTTCTGCTGGAAATCATCGAGCTTGTACTCTACGCCCTTGATGTTTGCATAGTACTCACCGCCCTTGATCTCGAGCTTGCAGCCGTCGAAGAAGTTCATGACAGGCATGCCGATGAATCCTGCTACGAAGAGGTTGACTGGACGGTCGAAGAGATCCTGAGGTGTTCCGATCTGGTTAACGTAACCGTCTTTCATGATGACGATACGGTCACCGAGAGTCATAGCCTCTGTCTGGTCATGTGTTACGTACATGAATGTCGTGTTGATACGCTGTCTCAGCTTGATGATCTCAGCTCTCATCTGGTTACGAAGCTTAGCATCGAGGTTGGACAGAGGCTCGTCCATAAGGAATACCTTAGGGTCACGAACCATAGCACGACCGATAGCTACACGCTGTCTCTGTCCGCCGGAAAGAGCCTTAGGCTTACGGTCAAGGTACTGAGTGATGTCGAGGATCTCGGCAACTTCTTTTACCTTCTTGTCGATCTCATCCTTAGGGGTCTTCTTGAGCTTGAGTGCGAATGCCATGTTGTCATAAACAGACATATGCGGATACAGCGCGTAGTTCTGGAATACCATTGCGATATCACGATCCTTGGCTGCGATATCATTGCAGAGCTTTCCATCGATATAAAGCTCGCCTCCGGAGATGTCTTCAAGGCCTGCTACCATACGCAGTGATGTGGACTTACCACAGCCTGACGGACCTACGAGAACGATGAACTCTTTGTCCGCGATGTGCAGGTTGAAGTCGTGTACGGCAGTTACTTTGTTGTCATACACCTTTTTCATGTCTTTAATTAAAACTTCTGACATATTACCGACCCTAGCATCCCAGCCTCCGCTAACGAATGCCTCACAAATACCCGGTAGAAGAGTAAATGCATTACGACAGGTCTCCACACTGCCGCACCGTGAGCCGAACGGTTAATCCTCCTTTTTTTACATGCACGCTGCCCATTAAGTGGAGTGATGCAACGCCATGGTATTAGTAATATCATTGTATCAAAAATAACGTATTGTACACAACTGTCTGTGATAATTTTTATTACCGGATCCTGTTCCCTGCAGGATCACAGACCATCCAATTCATGCAGATCATCCAATGACGCCATCTCGTCCTCGTAAGGATTCGATGAATCATCACCCTCCCCGATATCGTCGAGAAACGGTCTGAATTCCGGCAGCAGAAGTGTTGCGCCGAGCATCGTTATCAGCCCGAAACCGGCAATGACCCATATGAACGCATACAGCGGAAGATCCTGCTGATCTGAATAGGTCAGTACCAGCGGGAAAATGTCGAAGAATGCGATCACAATGAATTTGAACGGCTTCTTTATGATGAAATAGACAGAGTCCTTGATGTGCTGGGCTATGGAGCCGTAAAAGGCCGCCGTCGTCGGAAGCATATACAGATAGATGAATATGATGATCGCGCATATCACATACAGGGGAAAGCGGAAAGCACTCACGCCTCCTCCTGCCTGCTCGCATATCTGGATATCTACCGTCAGGAATCCCATGATGACTACGAACAGCACCCATGTGATCGTCGCCTGCTTGAAATTATTTTTGAACCCTGCCCAGAATTCCTTGAACGGGTTGCAGATGCCGCCGCCTCTGAGAGTCTTGAACATCACATGATAAAGCGCAGTAAGGCCCGCGCCTATGGTAATGAACGGCACACTGAACACGACAAACATGAGATTGGCAGCGATTATGATGCCGATCTTGGTCATCAGCTTGCCGAAGAAGCTGTTGTTATCGAGGAAGCCCTGGATCCAAGTATTCAAATTCTTCGCCCTCTATCTGATCTTTCTGAAATACAGCTGTGCAGCCGGATAGTCTCCGAATGCCCATGGAAGAGTATAGCCTGCGTTCATCAGTGCTTCACCGGTGAATGTAAATCTCGGCTTGCTTTCCGGTGTAAAGCCGTAAAAACTTTCAACGCGATACTTCTCTGACTCATCGGTCAGCTCATAGACTGCATCCGGATCCAGCCCCTTGAGTCTTATGTTCATAAGAGTAGGATTAGGCTGTACCTGAGTTACAACAACATTCAGCAGAGCTTCACTTCCGTCTTCGGATGCGAACTGCCATGCTTCATAATAGTCATGTTTGATCTCAGTGAGTCTGAAATAGAGTCCGTGCTGGATGAGATCGTAATATTTCTTGAATATACTGATCTGCTCTTTGATCTCTTCTTTGTCTTCATCGCTCAGCTTGCCCGGATCCAGCTCGTATCCGAAGGTTCCCGACATTGCAACGACTGCCCTTGTATAGATCGGCGTAGATCTGCCGGTCTGATGATTAGGTGATGCGGAAACATGCGCTCCCATCGTGCTGACCGGATAGCCGAATGATGTGCCGTACTGTATGTTCAGTCTGTGGATAGGATCTGTATCATCCGAACACCAGATCTGAGGTGAATAGCAAAGTATGCCCGCGTCAAAGCGGCCGCCTCCTCCCGAGCATCCTTCCAGCAGAACATCAGGGAAATTGGTCGTGACACGGTTCATAAGATCATATACGCCCAGCATATATCTGTGGAGCACCTCTCCCTGACGGTCCACCGGCAGCACTGCAGAGTATGCGTCTGCTATAGACCTGTTCATGTCCCATTTCACATATTCTATGTTGTTTTTACTGAGAAGGTCCTCTATGCGCTCATAGAGATAGTCGACAACTTCCGGTCTGGACATATCGAGAACAAGCTGGTTACGGGTACGGTTAGGTCTGCGGCCAGGCATCTTGAGAGCCCAGTCAGGGTGCTTCCTGTACAGGTCAGAGTCCTCGTTGATCATCTCCGGCTCGATCCAGATACCGAACTTGAGACCTTTCGCATTGACCTGCTCCACGAGATTCTTAAGTCCGCATTTTATCTTGTCCTCATTGACATACCAGTCACCAAGACCTGCATTGTCGCTGTTGCGGTCGCCGAACCATCCGTCATCGAGTACAAGCATCTCGATCCCGAGCTCAGCGGCTTCATCAGCGATCTTCAGGAGTTTCTCATCAGTAAAGTCAAAATAAGTCGCTTCCCAGTTGTTGATCAGGACCGGCCTTCTGGCAAACTGATACTTGCCCCTGCAGATATTGTGACGGATGAAATGGTGGTAACTGTGTGAAAGCTTCGTAAATCCCTCTGAAGAGAACGACATGATGACTTCAGGAGAAGTGAAGCATGCGCCCGGTTCAAGTTTCCAGCCGAACTGCTCATCCTGCAGTCCCATAACAAGCCTGAGACTGTCGAACTGATCGACCTCTGCCTGCAGCTTGAAACCGCCTGAATAGACTAGCATCAGACCATAGCAGTCACCATGTTCCTCATCTGCTTTGCGGTCAGCAATAATAACAAACGGATTCTCCTGATGGCTGGAGGTGCCGCGTGCCGAGCCGACTGTCTTGACAAGATGGTCCAGACTTTCTCTCTCGGTCTGACGCTCAAGCGTGTGCTTTCCATGAAAATGAAGCATATCCCATTTTCCGTAAGGGATATCAAGGGACATTGAGAACGCTCTGGACAGGACTGCATCTGTCTCTCCGCCGTTGATGATACGGACAGCTCTTGTGATGACATCCTCTTCCGCAAATACTGCGTACAGAAGTTCTACAGTAAGTCCCGACACTCTGTCTTTGATCGTCACGATCAGTGTTTCCACGTCACCTGACGGATCATAGGAGGAAGGAAGTCCTCCGAGATCGTATTTGCCTTTGATTATTTCGTGGCCTGCATATCTGAAATCCGCGCCACGGCTTCCGTCGGCATTCCGCACAGCGATCGGACGGATACGGAAATCACCTACGCCATAGCCCGGGTATTCCTGCGGCATGGTATCCAGAGAGATTTTACGGCTCGGAAACACCTCATCAGGATTGCCCGAAAAACCTCTGTCATAATTCAGCAGCAGATAGCTCATGTCCTCGTCATCGACACGCTTCCCGTAGTAGGTATGCTGCAGATAATGGTGCGGAGCTATCCGCATCTGATATGTGGTGTGAGCAGTATGGATAGTGATGGTTTTATTAGTCTCATTATAGAGAATGCTCATATCCTCTGTTCTCCTTCTATATAGACTGTCAGATTTAACTAAAATATGATCATCAGTATGATCACGTATACAATGATTTCAATTATGATCGCGGCAAGATATCCGTACATCAGTCTGCGCGGGCCATCCCCTGCTGAGGCTATGTGTACAGCACCGTTGCTTGCCACATAATAGCATATCTCATGCCGGCTGCCGACTTCATATTTCCCCGCCTGTTCAACAGGAACTATGATCTCCGATCTTGTCGCCTTGCCGTCTATCTCATATTCAAGAACTACATCCAGAGCCGGCTTTTCCTTGCGTCCGCCCGGAACATGGTTCTTAGTGCTTATTACAGCAGCTGTCGCCTGATCTTTATAGTCCCTGACGATCCTGTAATACTTGATAAAGCGGGTGACGGTGTACAGCATCGACCATATGACCAGTAGTATCAGAATAATGATTGTAAGCATCGTATCCTCCCGCTATTCCAGTATAAAATCAAGGAACTTTTCAACGGACTCCACGTTCTCCGAGTTAGCTCCTATTCCCAGTGCCGCATCCATGGAATAGATGTTGTACTTTTTCACCAGCTTGCTGTCGCTGATGTCTATCCCGACCGCGACTTTGTCGGAGCCGTATTCCTCGTCAATCGGATCTGAATATATAAAACGGTCCCCGTATTTGCTCTTGATAGAAGCACAGGCCTCGCTGTCCAGATCCATGAGTCTGCCCGTCTTTCCGAGTGCGGCAAGGGAACCGCTCCCCTGCACGATTCCGTCGAGCACACCACCATCCGCGTATGCAACGAATGCTTCAAAGTATGTATTGCCGGTCACTCCCTTCAGATAATCGAAGTATGAATTGGCGATAAACTCCACTTCTTTTTCCTCGAGATCAAACCCGGCATAATCGACATAGTCATTCCAGAGTTCCGATCCGTCACCGGCATCTGCATAAGTGTTGGAAAAAATCATGAAGCACCAGTAATCATGAAGTGTTGTGGTGTACTGATGTATGGCAAAACTGAAAAACCAGACAGCACAAACGATACCGATGATCCAGAGTTTATAGTACTCCCAGATATATCCGGCCTTTTTCTTAAACCCCGGGATTTCGGATATCTTCTGTTTTTCCGTATCGGCCCATTGTCTGTGCCGTTTTCTCAGTTCACCCATTACGTGTAATAATACCCTGTTCTGAAACAGGTCGTACTGCATCTGGTAAAAAAATGAGCTGCATGAAGCAGCTCATTTCTAAGACTCAAACCATTCTTCTCTAGAGCTTTCCGCCGGAAGTAGCAATACCTTCAACGAACTGCTTCTGGAAGATCACGTAGATGACGATCATAGGGATAACAGCCAGAACAGCCGCCGCCATCATCTGCGGATAGTTGCTTCCGTACTGTCCCTGAGCTTTTGCAAGACCTGCAGCCAGTGTGGTTGTCTGTACGCTTGTGCAGACGATCATAGGCCACATCAGATCTTTGAATGCAAACAGGGCAGTAAAGATACCGAGCGATACCATTGAAGATCTTGTAAGCGGCATCATGATCTTCAGGAACTTCTGACCGATATGGCAGCCGTCGATTCCTGCGGCTTCTTCAAGGTCTTTAGGAAGGCCCTGATAGCCTGTCTTAAGAAGATAAGTACCGAATGCCGTTACGATACCAGGGAAGACAAGTCCTGCGCAGGTGTTGAGCCAGCCGAGGCCGGAAACCATGAGGTACTGCGGGATGATGAAGATCGTTGACGGGATCATCATCTGAATGAGTACCAGCGAGAACAGGAAATTCTTGCCCGGGAATTTCAGTCTTCCGAATGCATAGCCTGCCATAGTAGCTGTGAGGCATGCGCAGACTACACGGAAGAAGATCATAAGCAGAGTGTTCTTGTAGAGGAGGAAGAAGTTATAGCTCTTCCATACCTCGCCGAAAGTCTCCCAGTGCCAGCCGTTATGCGGGAAAATGTAGAACGGGCTGACAGAGATAGCTTCCTGATTGGTCTTGAGCGCCGTGAGTATCATCCATGCGAAAGGAACGAGCATAATGAATGCCATTATGATCAGGACGATATACATGATTGTTTTAGAAATGCGGTCTCTTGTACGTGCACTTTCCATATATCATTCCCTCCTTTCCTAGTTATAGAATACAAAGCGCTTTTCAGCACGCTGCATTATTACTGTAACGATCATGATGAATACTACAAGGATCATAACGATAGCCGCGCCATAGCCCTTGTTGCCCTGAGTGAATGTGTAGTTGTAGAACACATAAACCGCAGATTCAACCTTGCTGAGAGCGAGGTTCGTCTTATCCATGACCATGAACATAAGGTCGAATATTGTCAGAGCGCCGATAACTCTTGTCTGTACGATAAAGAATGTCGTAGGGCTGAGAAGCGGAACTGTTATATCAAAGAACTGACGGATGCCTGTAGCGCCATCGATCTCTGCCGCTTCATAATAGTCTCCCGGGATCTCCTGAAGTCCGGAGATGAAGAGGACCATGTTATATCCGATGATAGACCACACACCGATGATGCCTACTGATACCCATGCGATCTTAGGATCTGAAATCCATCCTACATTGGTGTGGAGCACATTGTTGATCAGACCGAACTGCTGGTTGTAGAGCCATTTCCATACCATAGCTACCGCAGCAGGTGCGCAGACCATAGGCAGGAAGAATACAGTACGGAAGAACGATGTTCCCTTGAGCTTTTTGTTGAGGAATACCGCCAGGATCAGTGCGATGATAACACCGAAAGGTACCTCAATAAGCGCGTACTTGATCGTATTCCACAGCGACTGCCAGATCTCAGTATCTGCAAATGCTTTCTGATAATTGGCAAGTCCCACAAATATATTACCCTTACCGAAGTCACCGGTCTTGCAGAATGACTGAATGACCGTATCGACCGCCGGATAAAAGTTCAGGATGATCAGACCGATGATCGTAGGCGCGACGAAGAAATATCCCCATGTCGCCTCATTCTTCTCTTTGGCTGTCATCTTTCTTTTTTCTTTCATGTTTTTCCTCCTTATTCTCAAAGAATAAAGGATTGCGGGCCACCGCCATTAAGGATGGCCCGCTGCTTTTCAGTTGTACTGACCTGCCGGCCGGAAGGCCGGACTCCGATCAGCTGTAATTACTCGTTAGCAATAGCGTCCTCGATGATCTTCTGTGCGTTGTCGCAGGCAGCTTCCATCTTAGCCGGGTCGCTTGGATCCTGCCATGGAACAAGGAATGCGCCTTCCTGCTGGAGAGCATCTTCCCATACAGTTGTGTTACGTGTGTATGGACGCATGTAGAGGTCGAAGTCCTCTGCCTGGATGAATGCGGATACATCCATTCCCTCGAAAGCACTTGCGAAGTCCTCAGAGATGCCAGGCATACCTGCCATTGTAACGCCGAGCTGTGCCTGCTTCTTCTGAGCATCCTCTGAGCAGAGGTACTTGATGAGGTCAGCACAAGCATCAGGGTTTGAGCAGTTTGCGCTTGCAGCCCAGCCGAGTCCGTTGTAGCAGGACCAACGCTCACCATCGTCGCACTGGCCATTGCCGTTGACATCAGCGTAAGGGATTACTGACCAGAAGTAGTCAGCGTGATTCTCAGCTGTGTAGAAGGAATTGATCATCCAGGATCCCTGTGTGATCATTCCGACTTTGCCGGACTGGAACAGTGAATCTGTACCTGTCTCAGCAACTACACTCTGTGGAGCCGCAACTGTGAGGAGCTTACGAACCATTTCCATTCCGGCTTTACCTTCAGCGGAACCAATCGTTGTGCCCTTGTGGTCATCAGTGATGATCTTCCCACCGTAATCATAAACAATATTGTACCAGCCGTCCTGGTTGTTGGATGTATTTACAGCATAGCCGTAAACGTCTCCGCCGGATGCCTCTGTGATCTTCTTAGCAGCTTCATATACATCATCCCATGACCATGTTTCATCAGGATAATCTACGCCATACTGATCGAAGATTGCCTTGTTGTAGAGAAGAGCGATAGTATCATGATCCTTAGGCAGAGCATAGATGTTGCCATCGCTGCGTGTATACAGCTCCATGATACCTTCATAGTACTTGCTTGTGTCTACACCATCGAGGTAGTCATTGAGCTTGAGGAGCAGGTCATTCTCCATGTACATCTGTACAGTGTTGGAGTGGCACCAGAATACATCTGGCATCTGACCGCCGGAAGCGCCTGCCTCGAGCAGTGTCCAATAGTTATCCCAGTCGATAACCTCTACCTTAACCTCCGGATTGCCCTGAGCTGTCCAGTCATTGCAGATCTCCTGAATGCCTGCCTGCTGATTAGCATCCCAGATGTTTACGGTAATAGCACCGCTTGCATCGCCGCCGCCGTCACTTGATCCGCCGCCGCATGCAGCAAACATGCCTACCATAGCTATGCAGAGCATAACAATAAACAGTTTTCTAATCTTCATAATTCCTCCTAAAAAACGATAATGCAAAAAGCAAACTTATCACTTCGATTTTACAATTATAGAGAAAAATAATATATGGTAAAATGTTAGGCTAACTATGCTACATGTTAGTTATTGACGCAGATTCACCAATTTACAGTTTATGTATGCTCGTGTATTTTCCTTTCTCCTCTATCATAGCAAGTTCAACGGATGAGTTTCTGTACTCACTCGGGCTTACACCGTATTTCTGTTTGAACGCCTTGGAGAATGACAGTGTGTCGGTATACCCCACGGAAGAAGCGATCTTTCCGATACTCTCCTGTGTTTCCATCAGCAGATTTGACGCCTTTTCCAGCCTGTAATTGATCAGAAAGGCCTGCGGAGATATTTTCAGTTCCTGCTTGAATATACTGGTGAGGTAACTGCGGTTGATTCCAAGCCTGTCAGCTATTTCCGATATCCTGATCTTCTTGTCATAGGATTCGGTGATCATCTGGAGTGCCATGCTCACATAGCTGACTACATTGTAATTCTCCACAGGTCTGACATTTCCGCCGGACTCTATCATGATCGCCAGAGCATCATAAAGCGCAGCCATTCGTCTCAGAAGGTTGGCATTGGTCAGTTCTCTTGCCTCCAGCATGCTGTCAATTGCTGCAGACAGTTCTTTCGTGCTCTGTAATGTCAGTACAGGTTCTTCCGGTGTAAACCCTATCTCTTCAGCAATCGTTTCCGCACGGTATCCGTTGAATCCGATCCACTTATATGACCATGGATCCTCTTCATCTGCCTGATAAACGGTTTCCTCGCCGGGATATATTATAAACATCTGTCCCGCCGTTAACCTGTATTCTTTTCCTCTCACTTTATACACACCGGTGCCGCGTGTAACTACATGTATTACATAGTTTTCTCTAATATAGGGACCAAAACACCATCCCGGCGTGCAGTCTTCTTTTCCGCAGTATGCCAGCAGCAGCGGATTGATCGTCTTGAGGGTATAAGTCTGCTCAAGATCCTCCAGAGCACTATAGTGCACCGATTCAGTATATCCGACAGTATTCGGGCTCATATCAACTCCTATATCTTTACTATTTACTGATTATCAGAAAACCACTTGTCAAAGTCTGTAATGAGATCCGGGATGTCATTACGATAGATCCTTCCTGAAAAAGCTTCCGAAGGCAGAGAGATGAATTTCGCGTCCGCCGGGCAGATCGGCCTGTAAAGCGGGTCCGCTATGATTGCTGCCACATCTTGAAGCTCCGGTATGATATCGTCCTCATCAGGTGTTACGCGGTCCTTTCTCCTGAGCTTCATATTCAAAAGTTCTGTGGCGCACAGCACTTTGGTATTCCGCCCTGTCCCGGCCTCGATCGCAGTCGCAATGGCAAGAGAAGTGACTGGCTCGCCTATGATGGCGACCGTACCTTTTGCTGCGTTCTCTTTACGTGCCGCGTTCAGGCGGCTGACATCTGTCATGATGATCATGCTCTTGTCGGTAAGCGGAGATCCCATGCCTGCGTCCTCTTTTCTTTTCCTCTCCGCATATTTTCTGAGCATATTAGTCAGGAACACCTTAGGGCTCTGTCCTTCCGGCTTGTCTCCGACCGGAACGCCGACTATATACGGAATGCGGAATCTCTCATACAGGACTTCCGCCGCGCCCAGACCTGCTGCGGAAACGACCAGATTGACATCGGCCTCCGCGGCGCGGGCGATCTCTTCGAGTGAAGATCCCATCGCCCATCTGGAAACGACTTCAAATCCATTATTTCTGAGCCAGCTCGCGATAGACTCATCCATTCCTACGATGGAGTAATCCAGAGGCGTCAGTCCGAGAATGTTGACCCTGACCGGGTCATCCTGTCCGGCAGCTGTTCCGTCAGCAGGCGCATCAACGAATCTTTCCGCGATTCCTGCCAGCGCCATGGACGCTCCGTGTATGTAGGTGTTCATTCCGGTCGTCGGGAATCCGAAAGTCGGAATACCCGTCTTCATTTCGATGACATCGGCCACAGCCTCATAGTCAAAGCCCACCATGGTCGGGATCGGTGTACCTGCGATGGCGATGAACTTCGGATGCAGTTCCTGCGCGGCATCACATATATCGCTGATCAGTTTTTCATCATCACCCATTATGGCTTCTATCTCACTGAGTCCCGAGATATAGACCATGCTGTCCATATCATACCAGCGGGGCTCATCGTGGGTCGTGTATGTCGAATTACAGCCGGACGCGTCGTGCATGATTATCATGCCGCCGAGTTCGAACAATGCAGAGCAGACTCCCATGACATCCGCAGAATATGTTGAAATGATTCTTGCTGTCTGTTTCATTTATGTCACCTCACACACGCTTCGCAGCCGAGTCCTTTGATCTGCACGAGATCTCGCATCGGTTTTACATTAAGATAAGCGTCTCTGATCAGCTCGAGCGTGCGGGTTATGGCCTCATATCCGGTCATGCCTCCGCCTTCGACCACATTGACAAAATGTTCTGTATTTTCAAAATACGCAGCCTTCTGACCAACTGCCAGAACACGCACTCTGCTTCCGTCCGAAGATGCCTCTTCTGCGGCAGATCTGTTCTCAGAATTCGCGAATCTCATAGACGCATGCACGGTAGGATGCAGCATCAGATCCGGATAATGTTCCTGCAGATAGTCAAAGTCCGGTCTGTCAGCCCCCGGGATCCCGTCCACATATACCCGAACCACATTGAACCCGTTATCCAGCAGCAGTCTTGCAAGGCCAAGCGGTCTCGGGCAGAACGTATAGTCGATCGCTACAGGGGTATCGCCTATAAGGTCAAGGGTGCTTCTGAGCGCCTCTTCTGAAGCAGCCTGTCCTTCAGTTCTTATAGTTTCCAGCAGAGCTGCCATTTTTGTTTCTGCAGCCTTCGTGTCCTCTGTACCGAAAGCGCTGCAGGAAGCGAGAAGAGCATCTGCGAGTTTCCTGAATTCCTCATCGATCTCAGAGCGGTCAAAACTGAATTTCAGATAGTGATGTTTTCCGCCCAGTCTCTCTTCGAGCATATCACCGCCGGCCGCCGCGTCCGGATTGTAAGAGATATAGACTGAACTCTCTGCCATCTCCTGATATTCTTCATAGGTCCTGCAGGATGTGATCTCATGGATGCGGAGACCCGCCGCCTTCAGAAGCCTCATAAGATCGCTGTCTTCCCGCGCAGGCAGATCGTTACCGATGATGGCTGCCGCAGCCGGATCGAGCGGCCGCTCATGAAGCAGCATATACAGCCTTGACCTCATGAGCTGGTCGGGGGTAAGTCCGCTCTTCCTCATAATCGGGTTCATGTAGCAGTCAGCAAAATCTATATCCGGGAACCTCTCTCTGAGTCTCGCATATATCATATCCAGATCTACACCGGTAAAATGGTGGACACAGCTGGTGTAGACCAGAACAGCAGGCGGTCTCTTCGGGAGTTTTCCTATTATATCCGAAACGCCTTCAATGACCAGTTCCTCCATGTCTCCGTCAAGCAGATTGTGCTCTCGTATGGCTACGGTCGAGAATCTGTCCATCGTGCCCATTTCAGCAGCAGTCAGAACGACACCGCGCAGGCAGCCAGCCGCGCATACGTATATTTCGTGTGCTCCCGGGATGAGCATTCCGGTGTGGACGATGTTCCATGTGCCGCGGGCAGGAGAAGAATACTCCAGTCCCGATCTGAACGGCGCAGGGAAATGAGCATCCGCGATACGCACGCCCGGAATCACTGTCCCCTGCTCTTTTCTTTTATCTGTTATTCTTGTAAGCATATTATTACTCCGGTAAGCAATTGTAATCACTCAAGCCCGCATATTTCTGTCATGCGTTTTGCAAGCACACGATACTCTTCCGCCATAGCGCTTTCAGGAAAAGCCTCGATGACCGTCTTGCCGAGATCCTCAGCATCGGTGACCGTATCGCTGTGTGTCAGCTCTCCGATGATCTCCGAATGGATGTCCTCTGCCAGCTCTGCCACCTTAGCATCCTCATCGCGGACATTTCTGTGATTGAGTATGATGCCTCCCAGACTTGCGTAGCCTCTGTCCTTGAATCCTTCGACCGCCATAGCTATATTAGCGGCAGCATGGATCGCCATGTTTTCACCCGAAGTTATGATGAAGATCCTGTCCGCATATCCGCCGCGCATCGGCATCGAGAAACCGCCGCATACTACATCACCGAGAACATCATAAATAACGACATCCGGCTTGTACACTTCGTAGGCGCCTTTTTCTTTCAGCTTCTCCAGCGCAGCGATGATGCCGCGCCCGGCACATCCGAGGCCGGGTGTCGGACCTCCCGCCTCAACGCAGATGACACCGCCGTAGCCTTCACGCACCATGTCCTCCAGAGTGAAGTCATTTTTCTTCTCCCTTACCAGATCAAGCACGGTCGTAAGACTGCCGGTGCTGTATTTATTCAGCAGACCGGCCTTGCCGCCTTCCTTTCCGGAATACAGACTTGCAGTGGAGTCCGCTTTCGGATCACAGCCGATCTGCATCACCTTATATCCCATATCGGCGAGAGCAGCACTCACGTTGGACACGGTCGTTGACTTTCCTATACCGCCCTTGCCGTAAACAGCTATCTTGATCATATTAACTTTCCTTTCCTTTGTGACATATGTCACACTTTTTCATTAATAACAGGCAGCCTGCCGCCTTTCCTCAAGCCCCACCTTTTCCCGTCTGCGCTCCGGAGACATGGCTCCGCAGCATCCGCCGGCAATCAAAATGCCCTGCTCCCCCGGCGAGAGCAAGGCACATAAATACAAAAATCAGTTAAAAATGTTCCCTGTTACATCGCGCTTCTGTTTCAAGCCGCCGGTACCGGCTGATTGCAGCCGGGCGGAGGATTTCATCATCAGGGGATGCGGATCCATGATCCCAAGTTATGGTGAGGATATCAGGCCTTGGCGTAGGTCACCTTCGCATTGATGCCTTCAAGTCTTCCCAGCGCACCGCTGAGGGAATTGATCCTGTCCATCGGTGCGTCAATGGCTACGCTGATGATGTTCAGACCTTTCTCTCTGTAAGGAACTCCCATTCTCCCGAGGATGAATTCGGAGTACTCATGGAGGAGGTCATTCAGCACGTCCACCTGGTCAGCTTTCGTGACAATAATGCTTATCACAGCGACTCTGGTTTCCATTGATATCTCTCCTTTTTCAGTTGTATCTGCATTCTATCATAACCAGCTGACTGCTTACAATGACGAAAGCCAAAACATATTACTCCGGTTCGTACATCCACCCCCGGTCCTCATGATAGATCATCTGCCTGGTCATTCCCCCGTCGATACAGATGTTTTCTCCGGTGATAAATCCTGCCTTGTCCGAACACAGATACAGAACCATATTCGCTATATCCATTGGGTTTCCTACACGTCCGGCAGGATGCTGCAATGCGTCCGGGCCATCATACTCTGTGTATTCCGTATCTATCCAGCCCGGCGAGATCGAGTTCACACGAACTTTCCCCGCAAGGCTTACCGCAAGCGCATGCGTCAGTGCTGCAATGCCGCCCTTTGCGGCTGTATAGCTTTCAGTCCGGGACTGACTCATTCTGTCCCGTGAAGAAGAAATGTTAATAATCGAAGCCCCTTCTCTGAAATAAGGAAGCAACAGTTTTGTCAGATAAAAAGGCGCCGTGACTCCGACCGACAGAGCCTTCTGAAACTCCTCGTAGCTGCAGTCATAGATTCCTTTCATCATCGGTGGTGCGTTATTGATCAGATAATCGACACCTCCGCTCTCTGCGATCACAGAATCCGCAAAATCTTCCAGGGTCCTTTTATCTGAGATATCCCCTTTAAAATGATCCCCCTCAGCTGTATCGATCACATATACTATGACTCCTGCCCGGCGGAATTCATCTGCGATGCATTTTCCGATGCCCCCGGCTCCTCCGGTCACCACAGCCACTTTGCTGCTTTCTGTCCTGCCCATATCCATACCTCTTTTTCTGAATATGCCTATACTGATACCGCCATATTTGCTCAGCGCTGCACTAAACCTGCGCCAAGTTCATAGGCTTTTCTGCATTCCTCAGGGAATACTTTCTCATGACGCTCTTGTTTCAATGCCGGATCAAACAGTGTCCACGGCCAGTCTGTAGCGCTGTAATCCCTGAGCTGCAGAGTCTCACCGCTCACCAGCACTTCTGTAGGTCCCACGAAGGTATCGAAGACCTGCTTGTAGCCGTCAACAAGATCTGAATACATCGTATCCGGAGCGTTGCTTGTCATGATGAAGAGCACCGGTACAGGGTGTGTATTGCAGCAAGGATCCTCAACAGCATATGTGAGATTCTGAAAGATCAGCCGTTCATACAGAGCCCTGAATGATGCTGTCAGATTGGACAGATAGTTCGGAGATCCGATGATCAGGCCATCCGATTCTCTGATCGCATCGAGCACAGGTGTCAGTCCGTCTCTGCATATGCAGCGGCCTTTGAATTTCTCTTTCTTGCATCCGAAACAGGAGATGCAGCCGGTGTATTTTTCAAGTCTGAACAGATCGAATCTTTCTATGACAGCCCCGGCGGATTCTGCTCCGCGGGAAGCTTCCGTTATCAGGGTGTCCGTATTCCAGCCCTTTCTCGGGCCGGCGTTTACAACAACGATTTTCTTCTGCATCATTCCCTCCTGTCTGATTCATCTTCCCGGCTCGCTGTCAGCTGCGGGCAGGTCCTCTATGAATCAATGAGGACGCCCGGTGATACTGACGTCCTCATTATATTATGTAATTATTTTCATATGCAAAACTTTCAGCTCTGCAACAGCTGCACTACAGTCTGCTGTCAGCGCTTGCAAGACCGCCGAGCAGCTTCTCGCGGACTACGCGAACATCCGTCTCGCGGACTTTCTGGCGCAGAGGGAGCACGGAACGAGGTGATACCGAAAGTTCATCAAGTCCCATGGACAGGAAGAGTTCTGTGAGTTCAAGATCGGCGCCGAGTTCTCCGCAGATACCGCACCAGATGCCTTCTTTGTGAGCATTGTCACACGCCATCTTGATCAGGCGAAGTACTGCCGGATGATGCGCGTCAAAGAATCTTCCCAGATTATTGTTCTGTCTGTCGCATGCCAGAGTGTACTGAGTGAGGTCATTGGTACCGATCGAGAAGAAATCAACTTCCTTAGCAAGGCGGTCACTGATGATCGCTGCCGCCGGCGTCTCGATCATGATACCGACATCTACCTGATCAGAATACGGAATGCCTTCTGCCCTGAGTTCCGCCTTGACCTGCTCGCACATCTTCTTGGCCTCTCTGACCTCCCATACGGAAGCGACCATAGGGAACATGATAGAGAGATGTCCGTATGCGGATGCTCTGTACAGAGCGCGGATCTGCGTGTGGAACATTTCAGGACGGTTGAGGCAGATACGCAGAGCGCGGTTGCCCAGAGCCGGATTCTCTTCCTTAGGAAGTTCAAAGTACTCGATCATCTTGTCAGCGCCGATGTCGCAGGTACGGATGACGACTTCTTTGCCGCCCATATCAGAGAGAACTTTCTTGTATGCTTCAAACTGATACTCTTCTGTCGGATAATCGTCGCAGTTGAGATAGAGGAATTCGCTGCGGAACAGCCCGATACCGCCGCCGTCATTTTCCAGAACAGCATGTACATCCTCAGGATTACCTATATTGCAGTAGACCCTGATGTCCTGTCCGTCTCTGGATACATTCGGCTGGCCTTTGAGCTGGTTGAGCAGTTCCTGTCTCCTGAGGAGTTCTTCGCGTTTCTTCATGAGACGTGCGCGCGTCTCGTCATCAGCCTCTATTACTACAGCACCGGTACCGCCGTCTACGATGACTTCTCTTCCCGCATACTCTTCCTTGAGCTGGTCTCCAACGCCTATGATAGCCGGGATCCCGATCGTACGCGCAAGGATCGCTGTATGGCTTGATCCCGAACCGCCGGATGTGACAAAACCGAGGATCTTGGACTTATCGAGCTGTATCGTCTCGCTCGGCGCAAGATCGTCCGAGGCAAGAACGACAGGAACATCAGAATCAATGCCGCCCTGCACTACGCCGGACAGTATGCCTACGATACGCCCGGAAATATCCTTGACATCAGCAGCTCTGGCCTTGAAATAGTCATCATCCATTGCGGCAAAAGCTTCTGCCTGGATCTCTCCGGCATCAGTGACTGCTGCCTCTGCGTTCACACCGCCTTCTTTGATGAAACCCTCGATCGCTTCCTCATAGTCCATGTCTTCGCACATCATCTGGTGTGTCTCGAAGAGCATAGCTGCTTCATCGCCGGCTTCTTCACGCGCTTTCTCAGCAAGCACGCCCAGCTGGTCGATAGCCTTAGCCTGCGCATCCTTGAAGCGCTGCCATTCGGCATCACGATCCTCTACCTCGTAACGTTCCAGTGAGGCAGATGCTCTCTGATAGAAATACAGCGGACCTGCAGCCACGCCTGTGGAAACGCCTTTTCCCTGAATAGTGATCATAAGAGAATTCTCCTTTTCATCTTGGGTATAAAGATACGGCCGCCCGAAGGCTGCCGTATCAGGTGCATACTAATTAAAGATTAGCCTTGAAGAAAGCTTCGATAGCAGCTGCTACAGCCTCTTCATCGCCGCCCTCTACTTCTACTTTGACAGTGTCGCCCTGCTTGATGCCCATCTGCATAAGTGCCATGAGCTTGAGAGCGTTGACAGTCTTCTCACCTTTTGTGATCGTAACTGTTGAACCTGCGAAGCCCTTGATCTCCTTGACAAGCAGACCTGCCGGACGTGCGTGGATACCTACAGGATCAGTGATTGTGTACTCGAATGATTTCATGATTGTTCCTCCTATAAATATGACTTATTTCAATCCGCACTCGACGTCTTCCAGATCGTCTGAGTTGGTGAGCAGCATGACAACTGTGTCATTGTATCCGGCTTCCTTGATCGCTTCACGGTCGAACGCGATCAGCTTCTGACCGGCTTTGACTTCCTGTCCGTCTTCAACAAAGGCTGTGAATCCGTCGCCGTTCATGTTAACTGTATTGATACCGATATGGATCAGTACTTCCATACCGTCCTTCTCAAGTGTTACAGCATGCTTGGTATCGAATACCGAGGTTACAGTACCATCAAACGGAGCGTATACTACTCCCTCTTCCGGTACAACTCCAACGCCATCTCCGAGGATTCCCATAGCAAATGTATCATCAGGGATCTCTTCACGGCCAATAACTGTGCCCTTGCATGGCTGGAGCATCTCGCCGGCCGAGCAGCGTACAACGGATGGCATCGGTTCAGCAGCTTCTTCAGGAACTTCTTCTGCCGGTGCTTCTTTAGGTACTTCTTCTCTCCAGATCACCCATGTCAGCGCGAATGCGACACCGGATGCGATGAGGAGCTCAAGCAGATACAGCGGTACGTTATTTACTGCAGGGATAGCAGGAATTCCCGTTACTCCATATACAGGAGCGCCGAGTCCGAACAAAGCTCCGAACAGAGCTCCTACAGCTCCGCCGGCCATTCCGCAGAGGAACGGCTTCATGAATCTGAAGTTGATACCGAATATAGCAGGCTCTGTGATACCGAGCGATGCGGAAAGCGCGGAACGCAGCGCAACTGACTTTGTCTTCTGATTGCGGACCTTGAGTGCTACAGCGAAGCATGCTCCGAACTGAGCGAAGTTTGCTGCGGACGCGATCGGCATCCAGGTGTTCAGACCTGTCTGAGCGATCATACCTGCCTCGATGACGTTATACATGTGGTGCAGACCCATGACTACTGTCCACGGATAGATAGCACCCATTACGAGCGAGCCGAGGAGTGAGCTTGCCAGCCACTTAGCTCCTGCCAGTACCCAGTTCTCAAGGATCGAGAATGTCGGTCCGATGATTGTAAATGTTACAAACGCTGTGATAAGTACTGTGCAGAGAGGTGTAACGAACAAGTCGATCATCTCCGGGACTTTCTTATGCAGCCATTTTTCCACAGTCGACATCAGCAATACTGCGAGAATGACCGGGATAACATGTCCCTGGTAGCCGACCTGCTGAACATTGAAGCAGAACAGGTGCCAGGTCGGGATCTCCCCTGCCGCGTAGTTTCCTACGGTCCATGCGTTGATCAGCGCCGGGTGTACCATCATCAGACCGGTAACAGCACCCAGGAAAATGTTTCCGCCAAATACTCTCGCTGCCGAGATAGCTACCAGTACAGGAAGCAGAGCGAAAGCGGTGTTGGCTACGAGGTCGAGGAATGAATACCAGTCGGACTCGCCGAATGCTGCCCAGAACTTAGGGATAGCCTCAACGAGACCCATCATCAGACCTGATGCTACGATAGCCGGCAGGATAGGAACGAATACGTCGCCCGGAGTCTTAAGGATCTTCTTCCAGAGCGGCATGCGGGATGCTGCTGCAGCCTTTACGTCAGCCTTTGTGGCTGCGGAGAGGCCTGTAACAGCCAGGAACTCATCATATACCTTGTTGACAGTTCCTGTACCAATGATGAGCTGGAGCTGTCCGTTCGAGTCGAAAAGGCCTTTGACTCCGTCAACTTCTTCCAGCGCCTTAGTGTCGATCTTACTGTTGTCTGCGATAACAAGCCTCAGTCTTGTTGCGCAATGTGCTGCACTGATGATGTTCTCTTTTCCTCCGAGGTGGGAGTAGATCTCTTCAGCGCACTTACGATAATCTAGTGCCATATAAGCATCCTCCATATTTTCCCCTGCGGCAATTCTGATTAATGTACCGCATTTAGTTGATTATACAGAAAAAAAGAGAGGCTCACAACGAAACCTCTCTTTGTTTTTTTATTAACTCTTTTAATCATATCAGACCGAGTTTGCGGAATGCCCACATCATACCGTCATCAGCCACAGCAGGGCATACCATGTCGCTCATTTCCTTGAGCGCAGGGCTTCCGTTATCCATACACACGCTGAATCCTACAGTCTGGATCATCTCAAGATCATTCATGCTGTCTCCGAATCCTATAGTGTCCTCCAGCCCGGCTCCGAATGTCTCAGCAACGAGGCGTACACCGGTACCCTTGTCGAACTTCCTGTTGATCAGTTCGCCGTTGATGCAGTTCGCTCCTGCCAGATCCTGCACGAGGAAAGTGAATTCATTTTCCAGTTCCTTCTTCGCCGGAGCCAGCTGCTCTGCATCAGAACACATGAACACGACCTTATAGATCGGCCTGCCGTCATAATCCGCCATCGGCTGGATGCCGAGGTCTTTCTCCAGAGCTTCACGCCAGCGCAGCAGCTCACTGTTGCCTCCGGAGCTCTTCTGAAGGAACTCTCCCATTCCCTCATCACAGTAGCTCGCGTCTCTGGCTTCGATGGTCCTCAGCACGCCGCCCTGTGCCAGCAGGCTGAGCGCCAGATCCTTCTGACTTTCTGTCATCGGACAGTCATACAGGATCTCATCTCCGGCAAAAACGAATCCGCCGCCGCTTGCCACCGCTCCATCAAATCCATATCTGAGCAGAGGCTTCAGCATATCATAGTTCCGACCTGAGCACAGAAAAACCTTGTGGCCCTGCGTCTGTGCAGCGCGTATCGCTTCGAGCGCACTCTCAGGCGGCTCATTGCTCCCCGGTGTAGTAAGCGTACCGTCTATATCCAGAAAAATCAGTTTCTTGTTCATATAATATCCCCCTAGGTTTTACCGGTTCTACAGCACTCTGACATCAGCGGTAAACTTCCCGGCATCTATCTCGATCACCGCGTAGCACGGATAGGTGCCGCGCCCTATCGACCCGGGGTTGATCAATGTCACGCCCCGGCTGCTCGATATGTACTGCCGGTGAGTATGTCCGAACAGCGCGATCTCCGCTCCGGCGGATACGGCCCGGGCAGTCAATGTATCCAGTGCCGGCTCATATTTGACATTATCCATATGACCGTGCGTTGCATATATGCTGATTCCTCCGATATTGCATATCATCGAGCTGCTTGCCCTGGACCGGAAATCGCAGTTCCCTCTCACAGAATAGACCGGAAGATCCGGATACCTCTCAGCAAGCACAGCAAGATCCCTCTCCCCGTCTCCGAGGAAAAAGCATATCGCCGGCTGCTCAAGTTCAATAGCCGCTATCATATTGCCCGCGTATCCGTGGGAATCAGAAAAAACACATATCTTCATGCTGCCTGTCTCTGTCGGATTTAGAATACCATATGAAATGATACGTAACAAGTTCCGGAGATTGTATGATATATCGATCCGGATGCGCGACATACATCGTCGCAGCAATTGCAGGAGCCAGCAAACCATCTGCCATATGCATAACAATACCTTCATTGATCACTCTATAATGAAATTATATTGGGAGTTTTCATGACCCACAAGCCCGTGGGGATGGATTTTCAATATTTTGCAAAAAAACGGCCCGCATCGCGGACCGGTCATGTCACCAGATATCCTATAGCAGTATTCTCATAGCTATGGCTGCTGCGAGCATCAGCAGTCTTAACACATATACGATCCTGTCATTTCGCAGGTCGAAACACACATCCTTGATCAATGTCCGGGAAGCAGCTGCTCTCAATATAAGCGCGGGCAACGGTTAGTTAACAAAACTAACCGTTGCCCGCTTATTATACTTTTTCTGTTTATATAAGGAAAATTGAAATCCCCTATATATCTACTTCATGTTATTGTAATACGGCATACAACTGACCTGGCAGCCCAATCAGAGGCCGAGTTCTTCGGCAATGATGGTGTTGGCTTCATCCATCGTCTTAATAAACCGGTCAAACTCTTCTGAACCTAATTTCCTTCTGATGTTTTCGGTTCTCCTCTCAAACGCGTCTGAAACGACCTGAACTATCTCATTGCCTTTGCCGGTCAGATGCAACTCAATCACCCTCGCATCATAAACAGATTTTTCTTTTGTGATCAGCCCTTTCTTCTCAAGTGACGAAACTATTCTGGACACTGCGGGCTTGCTTATCATAAAAAACGAAGCAGCCGCTACAGATGTATGTACCGTCTCATCACTGTCGAGATAGAACAGCAAACCGATCTCTCCCCCTGTCAACGGCCTTGTGATCCGAGCTCTTGTGTTAAGTCTGCAGAAAAGCGCGATAGTGCTGGCTGCGCTTTTAGCATCGATCATTCTAACTCCCCCTCTGTGTCCCTATCTCAACTATAAGTATTTGTAATAAAAAGTATATCACAGGTTTTACAATGATAGCGCCTATATCAAATTATTATTCTCATTTGAGGTATTATTTCCCATCAGGACAGCGACTGCTTCGCGCAGTGTAGTCTCATCACCGGTATTTCCAGGGAATATTACGTAAGGCGTCTTAGGAAAACGGCTTTCCTCACCTGTCTGCCAGACAGGGATCCCCGGTCGGATCTGGCCCATGACATCAGCCCGTTTGACTGCGAGAGCTTTTGTTCCTACATCGCTCGATGTGATCCCTCCCTTTGCGACGACGAAAGCCGGGGTCAGGTGCAGCCTGCCTACAAGGCTCTGGACTCCGTCGCTGATCTTTACGCTGCGCCGGAGCGCACTTTCTTTGGTATCGTTCTCAAGAGACAGGAGTGTTCTGCATGTATAACAGACTGCTGTTTTGCCCGTCCGGATAATCTTCTCTTCTTCTGCTACGCAGCGGTCGACCTCAGCGTAGAACGCTTCATCTCCTTCGATGACCTTGTTCGAGTCAAATTCCACAGGCACTACGCAGTCGAGCGTGAGCAGCTCACGAAGCTGCGCGGTCGTTTTGCTCGTATGGCTTCCGACTACCACGATCCCGCCCAGTTCCGTTTCATTTATGACCATGTCTTTGCGCGTAAGGAGCGGCTGATCGGAAATACCGCCAAGCACTTTTACTTCTCCCGCTGCTGTGCGGAACATAAAGTTCCTGCCCTTTGCGACAGCTCTGTAAAAAGCGATGCTGAACACCTTAAGGTCGCAATAATCTGCGGCGTTGAGGCATACCTTGCCGAAATCTTTTACAGCCATCAGCTGTTCTTCGATCTTATCGATCTCCATGTTTCTCAGAGAATCAAGACTGATGCAGGTCACGCTGTCTGCCTTATACTCGCCGCCGGTCTTCTCTTCTATGTATTCAGGGATCAGTGACTTTGTGTAGCCGAAAGTCCTGTCCCTGGCAAATTCTGTATCTGCCGCAGGTACAAGTTCATCACCCTGGCGCACATAGTGGACATTTCCTATGGTATATCTGCCGCCCTCTTTGAAGAACGGACACAGGATCTCTCCGTCAACATGACCACCGGATGCTTCCACCCCTTCTTTGAGAAGATTCGTCTCCAGCGGGTAGTGCCCTCTCAGTGTGGAGTCGCTCCTTGACATATAGATATATGGAATTCCGGTCTCTGCAGAGACCGCAGCTGTACGGTCTGCGATCTCACGATGAGCCTTTGTGGTCTCAGCCTCAGTCATTCCACGGGAATTCGTTAGTATATAGAAGACTTTATTATCTTCTGCAAAACCGGCTCTGATGCTTTCGATGGACCAGTCTGTATAGACCGATACATCATGCACCGTCTGTACACCTGTCGGATCATCATCGAGGACGACGATTTTCATAGGATTTGCTGCGATTTCCTTTGCAAGCAGTTCATCGAGAAATTGCTCATCTACCGCCGGAAAGCTGTTCAAAACAGATATATTCAAGTTTTCCATCCTTCTCCCCCTGATGGTTTTATTTTACTTGCTGCCACTTGTTGTATTCATCCGGTTCAAATCTCATTATTCAGAGAATACTTACCCTTATAATAATTGAAATAGCTGTTATACTGTTCGTTCTGTCTGTACTCGAGGCTCTTATGATATTCATGCGATCTGAATTCATCCTTCTCTGCCTCCAGCAGATCTACCGCAATATTGCTGCAGTGATCGGATATTCTCTCATAGTCCACCAATAGATCATTGTACACAAATCCATGTTCCAGTGTACATTCCCCTCGTCCGACACGCTCAATATGACCTGCTTTCAGCTCGTCACACAAGTCATCGATCACCTCTTCCAGAGGGTCTATAAGAAGCGCCTTTTCCGTATCTGTATTGATAAAAGCCTGGATCGTGACATATATGATATCGCTTAACGCATTTTCAAGTACCCGAAGGCCCTTGTCTGCTTCTTCTGTGAACTTTATCTTCTTTTCACTGATTTCTTCTATTGCTTCCGCAACATTCCTGGCGTGATCGGATATACGCTCGTAATCTGACAGCACCCTGAGGTATTTATTGATCTCATTTGCCTGATTGGCATCCGGCTGGTTCTGGGTTATTTTGATCAGATAGCTGCCGAGCTTATCCTCATATCTGTCAAGTGTTCCCTCAAGAGCAAAAACCTTTCTGATCTCATCTTTACTGTAATGCCTCCTTGCGGAAATTGCAGCGTTGACGCTCTCCAGGGATTTGTTGGCCATCGAATCTATTACGGTTTTGGTCTGTACCAGCGCGAGTGTAGGATGCTCGAGGAATCTCGTCTCCAGTCTGTCCATATCCGCTTGCTCTGCAGCTGCTTCCGCATCCTCCGGAAACATTGTGCATACGATCTTTTCAAGTATACCGATGCAAGGTGACAGCAATATGACGACAGCGAGTCTGTAAAGGGTATTGGTCAGAGCTACTGACACCATAGTCATGGTCTGGCTCATAAAGCTGAAACCTATGATCGCATTAAGAATATAGAAAACCGTTCCACATACAACAGCTCCGAGTACATCTATGATCAGATATACGAACGCTGTCCGCTTTCCGTTCGTACTGGCACCAAGCGCGCTCAGCATAACCGGTACGGATGCACCGATCCCGATACCCATAAGGATCGGAAATGCCATGCCAAACTCAACCGCTCCTGTCATTGCAAGCGCCTGCAGGATACCGACTGCCGCGCTCGCGCTCTGGATGACCGCCGTGATCAGCACACCAGCCAGGACTCCGAGGACCGGATTGGTAAAACTTGTAAGCAGATGTATGAAATGTTCGTCCTCTCTGAGCGGTGCAATAGACCCGGACATCATGCTCATTCCGTACATCAGGATCGCAAAGCCCAGCATGATGCCTCCGATATTTTTGGCGGAATTCTTCTTGACAAACATCCATAGCACGATTCCCGCCAACGCTACCAGCCCAGTCAGGATCTCTGTGCTGAAGATCGACGCAACACTGGCTCCGGATCCGCCGATGCTGTTGAGACATAATATCCATCCCGTTATGCTCGTTCCGAGGATCGCTCCGAGCACTATGCCGATCGCCTGTTTAACCTTCATCATTCCGGAATTGACGAAGCCGACGACCATTACTGATGTCGCGGAAGATGACTGGATCACCGCAGTCACACCCGTTCCCAGGAGTATGCCTTTTGCAGTATTCCCCGCGAGCTTATACAGTATCATCTCCATTTTACTGCCGGCTACTTTTTTCAGCGAATCGCCCATCATTGACATTCCGAACAGGAACAGCGCGACACCGCCCAGAAGCGATATGATGTTACTTGCATCCATATACAATTATCCCCTGTTTACTATAAAAAAAGACTCTTACCAAAAGAATGGTAAAAGTCTTGCTATTTCCAACATATCCCGGGGCCTCTGCCCGTACTGACGAAATATGTTACGCTTATCAGCGCAAGCTACTCCCTTATTTAACCGCCCTAAATATACCATATCTGCATGGCTGATTGTCAATAGAACATCAACATATATCAGTATCATCGGTTCTGTATTATTTTCTCAACAAGCTCAGCTCCTTTGAAAAGATCATCCAGATAGATATATTCACTTGTTGAATGGGTATTTCCCATGCCGCAGCCCACGACAATACCCGGAATACCGTGAAGCGCTAAAACATTATTATCGCTGCCGCCCCGTGTGGAAACAAATTCCGGCTCAACCCCCAGATCACGGCAGGCCTTTACGAATGACACACAAACGTCTTCTGTCTCGGCTGTCCTGTATGCTTTTATCATGACCTTGCTGTCAAAGGTATGTTCTGCCCCTGCCGCACCTGCCTTGCTGCTGACTCTTTCCCGCAGTCCGTCGAGCGCTTTGCAGGCCGCGTCATGATCATTGCCCCTGACTTCACCGGTACATGTACAGGTCCCGGAAATAATATTAGATACCGTTCCTCCGGAGATCGTTCCTATATTGAGCGTCAGTCCGTCCGCAATGAGACCTTGTTTTGTATCCGCGATGATATCTGACGCGATCGCGATCGCGTTGATACCCGCACCCGGGTCAAATCCCGCATGAGAAGGGCGGCCTGTAATTGTGAATCCGAAGCTGATGATCGAAGGCGCGGCAACCGCGGCTCTTCCTATTCTGTCACTCAGGTCGATAACATAGGCTGCTTTCGACCGGACTCTGCTGAAGTCAAAAGCTGACACACCGAGATCATATACTTCTTCCGCCACAGTGAAGAGCACTTCGATATCCCCATATCTGCTGCCGCTTTCCAGCACGGACCGTACACCTTCCAGAATCTGTACGATCCCCGCGACATCATCTGCGCCGAGGATCGTATCCCCTTCTGAAGTGATCTTTCCCGCTTCATTTATTACAGCTTTCTTTCCGGTGCCCGGTACCACCGTATCCATATGAGCCGCAAGCAGTACGGGCTTCTTGCCGGGATCGGTCCCCTTGAGAAATGCATACAGATTACCCGTATCCGAGCCTATTTTCCCGCCTGCATCATCCTCAGTGACATCAAAACCTAGCCTTCTGAGCTCTGCTGAGAGGATGTCTGCCATCTGTCTCTCGCCGAGGCTAAGTGAATCCACTTCTACAAGGCGCGTGAACAGATCTGTTATTCGTTCTTTATTCATTTCCCCACCGTATTCATTCGACGTCTGACAGAATGTATTTCTCAATATCCATGTATGCGAGACCCGTCGCTTTGAAATAGATCTCCTGCGCGGACAGATCTGTATAAAATGTGAGCGACATAGTCTGCTCGCCGCCGTTTATGAAGATCTCCGCGCTCCATCGGTCGAGAAGGATCCTCAGGCTGAGTTTTCCCTTGCGGTCTCTGACCTTCAGTGTCCTTTTCCGTGTACGGTTCTCTGCTTGCCCGGATCTGCTCCGGTCTATTGTCATCACTGCCCTGACAGGATCAAATCCCAGTTCGATGTAATGCTCATCGTCCGCAGCAAACCTGATACCAAGCTCTGTGCAGGATTTCTCCGCCTTGATCTCCAGGAGCATGTCAATGACTCTGCCTCGTATCGAAGGGATGCGTATCCAGCTGTTCCCGAATGCTACATTGCGGTATATATCCTTCTCTCTCCTGTATTCTTCGAGCTCACTTACCGGCCACTGATACAGTCTTCCGTCTTTCAGGCTCAGCTCTCTCGGGATCGTCATCTGCCCGAAAAACTTGTGGTCCTCACTTTTATGCAGATTGCCCATCATCGGGTCCTGCATCCAGCCGATCATCACACGTCTGCCGTCAGGAGTCTTCATGATCTGCGGGGCATAAAAATCCAGACCTCCGTCAACCGGCTCATACAGGTAATAACCGACATCAGCATCATCGGAATCCGGGATGAATTCTTCTTTCCCATTATCATATTTCCCGGTAATATAGCAGACATTATTGCCCTGAGGAAACCGGATCGATCCTACGGCATCTTCTTCCTCCGCCTGCATATCCATAGGACTCGCGATCAGAACATATCTGTCACCGAGCGGAAAGAAATTCGGGCATTCCCACATAACGCCTATCCTGCGTTCATCTTCAAACAGCACTTTCCCGTCTCCCCAGTTCAGACCGTCACCGCTGCTGAATAGCGTCAGCTGTGTTCCCTGCTCTGCATCCTTCATACCGTTTGCGACCAGCGCTCTGTATGTTCCGTCCGCGGCTCTCCAGATGTAAGGATCTCTGAATTCGTACGCATCCGCGCCCTCTGCAAGATCTGCCCCTGTGATAACAGGATTGCCCTCGTGTTTCACATATTCATCTGTTCCCGGCTTTCGGATGGCGATGTTCTGTGACTGGACCCACCTGCCTTTGCCTGTCGGATCCCCGGCGCTGTCTCCGCAGCCGGTATACATCAGCAGATGACTTCCGTCATCCATGACCAGTGCAGAGCCGGAAAAGCACCCGGATCCATCATATTCTGTATCCGGTGCAAGCGCGCACGGCAGATATTTCCAGAGGATCATATCTTTGCTTACAGCATGCCCCCAGTGCATCGGTCCCCAGTGTGAGTCATACGGATGATACTGGTAAAACAGATGGTATTTACCCTCGTAATAGGACAGCCCGTTCGGATCGTTCAGCCAGCCTGTCCTCGCAGTAAAATGAAAGACCGGGCGTTCCTCCTGGTCTATAAGTTTTTCATGTTCTGCTTCAAATTCTCTTGCTTTTGCAAGTTCACTGCTTATTCTGTATTCCATTTGAAATGACCTCTGATCATATCTTCATTTCCTGCGGATCATTAACTGAATTAATAATACCACACTGCAGGCCGCTGTATGTGCGTACTTAAAAGAAATGGCCGGATGATCCGGCCATTACGTAGTTAGAGTCCCCCGCGATACAGTATTTCTGATGGGATCAGATACAGATATGGCGCAGTTATTACAGCTAGTCTGACCGCGGACTTTTTCGCCTGCTCTGCGGTCAGCCCTGCCTTGAACAGTATCCTTTTGTCCAGCAGATATATACACATTGCAGCCAGCGCTATTCCGGCAGCCGTAACGAGGAAAGACAGCACATTCGTAAACGGGTTCATCATGACCCCGCCGGCTGTATCTCCGATAAAGGAATCTCCGCCTGCACTTGACATCAGTACCGCTGCTGCAAGGAGAAGGATCGCGCCGGCAAAATCGCTCAAGAATCCTGCCAGACATATCTTCCAGGTATGCTTTCTGCAGAACAGCCCCTTGTCCTCCAACTCTCCCAGGCTCCACTTCAGGACGATCCGGTCAATGATATAGTTAGCCGGGATCAGCAGCAGCCACAGCCATGACGGCACAAATATAAGCAGCCACAGAGGCAGTAATAAGTTGTATAGCTTTGTATTATTCATTTTCATCTGATGTTCTTTTCTGTCATGTTATTTCATATATTCCAGCAGCGATTCGAGCATGGCTTTTGCCACATCATATGCCTCCGGACATTCACTTGCGCGGGGTCCTCCGATACAAAGTTCTGTTCCGGCAGGAAGCGTCCTGATCCACTGCGCGATGCCGGGTATATCATTTGGTCCGGCAGCTGTATACATAGGTTTGTCCAATGATTCCCCTTCTGCAAGACCTGTCTCTGTACCGGGAGAATACAGGGAAGAATCCGGGATGATCGTCAGTATCGCATCGCAGTCACGCATATTCCATTTTGTCCGCTGCTCAGTACCTTCCGACGGAGTTTCTTTGAATTCAGGATAGTCTTTAAGAATTCCGGGCGCGTCCGGATGATCCTCCGCCCATCCATTCTTAGGACACCATCCGCAGAGAGGAATTCCATGTTCTCTGGCAAAGTCCGTCGCCGCCCTGTCAACACCGGTCTGCCCGCCGGTACGGATCCTTATTATTTTCCTTGTATCCTCTGCCATAGTTCCTACCGGAAATTGTTCTCCTCATTGAAGGTCATCGGGTGCAGTGTTCCTGTAATCTCAATATCCGGATGAGCCTCAGCTTCGCTGAGAAGAGCTCCGGATATTTCTATATTATCGAGCCTGAGCGTGTTTCTGATGCGAATGACTCTCGGGTTATCTTTGTCTATCTCATTGCAGGTCTTGATGCAGAGCTGCACGACCTCCTTGTCAGTCTTCATGATCATCGGGATCTTCATCTCTCCTACGATGGTATTGGTGATCCCGTTGGGATATGTCGCCTCGAGATCGAGCTTGCCTAGGAACCTCCCGGAGATCACGTCAGCAAGCCCCATTCCGCAGCCGTTGCCGTGCGATCCTTCAGACAGATCGAGAATGGCGACTCTCTGAGCTTTTATCCCGCCGCTTACACAGTCTGTCGCAAATCTCCCTGTGACATGCGGGTCCATACCGATACCGCTGATATTCTTGCCGGCTTCATCTACGATGAGTACATCGCACTCGTCAAACAGAAGCCTTGGCATGTATGATCTCGCACGGTCCAGAAGAACCGGCTCCTGTGTCACTATTTCTTCCGGCGTAAGCGCAGCAAGCTCGCGAGTCTGATCATAAGCATTCTCCAGGATCGCAAGCGCACATGAAACAGGCGCATACTTAAGGACTGCTCTTCCATACATCGGGATATACTCCTTAAAGTGGTGGAATCCGTCTGCATGGATAATCTCCGCGCCGAACTGTTTGCCGAGCCCGATCGCCATCATCTTCATGATGCCGCTCTCATAAGGTCCGGAAAAACTTGTATGCGGCTTGATCCTGTTGCACACGACGATACCGTCAGCTTCAAAAGCATTCTTATCGATCCGCACCGGACGCCCTGTCTCTGTTCTGCCGATCTCAACAGTCTCCATGGACGAGATGATCTCACAGCCAGTATAGTCCTCGGTGATGCCATAGGATCCAATCACCTCGCGCTGGCCTTCTGCCGTAGCTCCGCCGTGACTTCCCATAGCAGGTACGATAAACGGTATCGCTCCCATTTCCTTAAGACTGTCCGCAACAGACTTGATGATGAGAGCAATGTTAGCGATCCCCCTGCTACCCGCAGTGATCGCGACTCTCATACCGGGCCTGAACTGTGATGCGATCCTGTCCTGCGTCATCTGCTCTCTTATGATCTCAGGGATCTGTTCTGTTTCAATGTGTGTTCCGTCAAAGTTCTGCCTGATACTGATCATCTCAGGTATCCTGACATCCTTCAGCAGTTCAGATACAACGCCCATTTCAGCCTCCTTGTGTGAGTCAGGGGACGTACCTTTTGACTCATTTTTTTCAATTTTATAACAAACACGAAGGAAATAATACGCTATCTGCAACTTATCCAAAAGAAAGACGAGGGGAAGGAGCATCCCGGAAAAGCTCCATCCCCTTTCTGCTGATTTATCTGGTTCCGGGTTTTTGTCCGGTACATATATAGGTAAACGGTGTGATCAGTCTCGAGTGGATGTGTTCAAATCCTGCTTCCCGGAGCATCTTTTCCATCTCCGCTCCGGAATAGACCGCATGATCTCCTGTAGGCCACTTTGTAAACCACCAGTTCATAAATCTCCTCAGCAATGCCGGTCCTGTCAGTTCATTGATAACAACATAACCCTCCTTCTCCAGAATACGGTACATCTCTGCAATGGATTTCTCCGGATGCGGATGATGATGGATACTCATATGACAGCTGACCGCATCAATTGTCCTCCGGAAAGAAGGCTTCTATCTTTTCTCCCCGTGCCAATGCGGAAAGCCATTCGCAGTACTCCTCCGGGTGTTCTCCTGGATATCCCACATGACCATACCCGCTGACCAGCCAATAATGCGCATGAGGGTAAGCCCTCTTCAATTTCCTGTGGCAGAAGCGCCATGCAGATTCTTCTCCGGAATAAAAGAAATACAGGCTCTTCTGAAAATCTCTGTCCATGTCCGGAAAGTCAAAGGTCACGCAGGCATCTGCCTCCCGCTCAAGGGTTTCATCACTCATATAAATGGCGTTCCGGCATATCGGCCCCAGCAGGCTGCTGTAACGTTCCGGTTTGCCTCCGGAAAACTTCACGATCGTTGGCTCCCGCAGCGCCTCCTCCAGAGTTTTACCTCTCAGATTCCCGATGATCGTTTTGAACTTCCTGCCGAGCAATATAGATACTGCCTTGGGGAAACGGAGAAATGGACCGCCATCGAAAAAGGCTGCACCAACCGTAATATTGTTTTTCTTCAGCTGCGAGATAAGCTCCAGCCCTATTTCGCATCCCATTGACTGACCGTATACAAGAGCAACTGACGATCGCGAATGCTCAAGTAAATAGTGGATGATCTCCTTCGCTTCACCACTTCGCGAAGTAAAAGATTTTTCACTTCCGGCGTACTGTCCGTTGTAGTCTACAGCCAGAATATGAAACTCCGCTTCCAGTAAAGTTATGATATTTGCCATGGTGTCCGCATTGCAGAAGGAGCCCGGCAGCATGATAATGGCCGGTGCATGTTCACTTCCATATGTGTGTATCTTCATATATATATGCCTTTCTTTGTGTCAGCTTTTGATCCTTGCCCATACCGGTAAGATGGATGTCTTTTTCACGATCATGATTGCCTCAATTCCCATAAATTCTTCTTATATATATGTTAGTCATAGCTAACTTATTTGTCAAAAGAAAAGGCATCTCCTGCGACTATGCAGGAAATGCCTCTGTTTTTCGTTCATCCGGGATAATCGTAAGTCCTCAGTACAGCTTCGCGCCTGCCGGGATCCTGTCGTCTACGAGCAGGAGGTTGAGCATCTCTTCTCCGTCATACTCGTTGACTGCGCTGATCAGCATTCCGTTGGAGTACTCTCCCATCATCTTTCTCGGCGGAAGGTTCACGATCGCTATCGCAGTCTTTCCAACAAGTTCAGAAGGATCGTAGTACTTCTTGATGCCGCTGAGGATCACTCTGTCCTCGCCCGATCCGTCGTTCAGGACGAACTTCAGCAGCTTGTCGCTCTTCTTGACCTCTTCGCAGGATTTGATCTTTACTGCTCTGAAGTCGCTCTTGCTGAATGTCTCGAAGTCTACAAATTCCTCGAACAGCGGCTCTACTTTGACCTTGCTGAAATCGATCGCAACTGTCTCTTTCTT
>JBGUJM010000067.1:0-27530 GCA_045113935.1 Anaerovoracaceae bacterium | reverse complement strand
CAGTATTTGAGCCTCTCGGCGATCTCAGCAGAATCCGCCCTGATCTCCGGCTTTTTTATTATTTTATCTTCTGTTAATTCCGCGGAGAATGTCCCTCCCGCGATACCGGAATACGCGATATTCTTGATGATCCTCGGGTCGACCTCGGTCCCTGTCTTCTCTTCGACTACCCTGAATTCAAAATCCGACAGATCCACATATGCGTCAGTAGTAGGCTCTTTGCCGGAGTTGTCGCAGATCGGGAGTTTCGCGATCTCAGCGAGGAACGCCTCGGAATCATCCGGCCACATAGCGACCTCAAAGGTATTGCCCGCGCCCACCAGGAATCTGATCTTCTGATACAGATCCGGGGATTCCAGCAGTGATCCAAGTGTAAGATCGAACGTAAGCGAATCCAGGGGAACGGTATAGACCTCTCCCTTGTAGCTGAATTCAAAGTTCCTGCTGCTGATGCCCGCGGAAACTTTTTTCTCTGCCTCCTTGATGGACAGCCCGGACACGTCCGTCCCGTTGACCACTGTCCTCGCCGGGAACTTGTCCACCGGCGGATGATACAGGAACTCAACTCCCGCCAGAAACAGCGCCGCTATTCCGATAACAATAATAAATGCACGTTTCATTCTCTTGTTTTACACCCTGTCCGGTGACTTCACCGGGTTATGACGCGTACGGAACGTTCTCGTTGAACGCGTCAAGTTTTCTGGTATATCTCCAGAGCATCAGTGCCTGAACAGTCTGCGAAGCCAGAGAACCTGTCCATGCCCCCCAGACACCCATCTTCAGTACAAATACAGTGAAAGCCAGAACGCTGAGATTGACCGCAGAGAACGATACGATGCTCGCTGTCATCACTTCTTTCATCGCTCCTACACCCTGCAGGCATCCTGTCAGTCCGAATTTCATGGTCTGGCTGATCGTTATCGCTCCTATAAACAGACAGGAAGTTGCGCCCATGCTTACGAAGACCGGATCATCGCTGAAGAAGCTGTAGAACCACTTGCCGCCCAGTATGATGACCACGCCGAGTATGACGGCTGTGATCATTCCGAGGTTCAGGATGTTCTTTTTGTACGCGTTCAGCAGAGCCTTGTCTTTCGCGCCGTGAGATCTTCCGATCAGAGCGACACCTGCCGTCTGAAGCCCCGTGCCGAGCGACTGATTGACATTCATCAGATGCATACCGACAGAATACACAGCCATCTGGTAGGAACCGATCCTCGCGACGATTGCCCCGATGATGAGAATGCTGACTCTTGTGACAAGGCCGTCCGCGATCGTGTTGCGGGCCAGATCCGTGATCTCCTTGGTACCTTCTTTGGTGATCTTGTATTTCTTACTCATACAGTAAGGGATATTGACAAACAGATCTTTCCGGAACGCCTGGAAGATCATGAAAATCAGAGCAGCGACCATTCCTGTTGCTGTTGCGATCGCGGCGCCGGCGATCCCGAGCGCCGGGAATCCCATATGGCCTTCGATCAGAAGATAGTTAAACAGTATGTTGACTCCGCAGAATATGACATTTGCCGTAAATGTCAGATTGGTATGACCGCATCCTCTGAGCGCTGCGTTGATCGCCATGTACACTGTATTGAAAACCATTCCGGCCATGACGATCCTGAAATACGCGACTGAAGCATCAAGAGTGTCCATCTGATGCGAAAACGCCAGCATGATCGGCCGCGCCAGAGCGACGGATGCTATCGAGAGTCCGATGCTCATCACTACCACGATCTTAAGCGTAGCGTCAAAATACCGGTTGGCTTTGTTCTGGTCCTCTTCTCCCACGCACTTCGCGACCAGACTCGTCAGAACAGTATTCAGCGCAAAAAATATACTGAGGATGAAGAGCCTCGGCGGATTGGTTACGGAAACAGCTGAGATAGCCGTTACGCCCATAGCTGAAACCATCTTTGAGTCGATGATATTGGAAAAAGTAGAAAACAGCGCCTCAAAGAAGGACGGCACACCTATTTTAAGGATGTCTTTTAATAATTTCCTGTCCAGCACGTTATGCTCCTTATTCTATTCCGTTGATTGCGTCGAGTTCGTCCGGATCCGGCATCGACTGCATTGCTTCCAGCACCTCCGCATAGAGGTCATTCAGTTCCCATCCGAGCTGCTCCGCGCCTCTCGCGATGATATTCCTGTCACAGCCGGCCGCGAAACGCTTATCTTTGTATTTCTTCTTCACCGACTTGACGTCCATGTCCTTGCAGCTGTGCGACGGGCGGAGAATGATAGCCGCGCCGATCAGTCCGGTCAGTTCGTCTGCAGCAAAGAGGAATTTCTCCATCTCATGCTGCGGCTCAATGTCTGTGCAGATCCCGTATCCGTGGCTGCAGACCGCGCGCACGATCTCTTCCGGTGTATCGATCTCCGCAAGCAGCTCCGGCGCCTTGACACAGTGCTCTTCCGGCCACATTTCAAAATCAATATCATGGAGCAGTCCGCAGAGCCCCCAGAAATCAGGGTCATACCCCTTCTTCTCCGCGTAATACCTCATGACTCCCTCCACCGTAACCGCGTGGTGCAGGTGGAAAGGCTCCTTGTTGTACTTCTTCAGCAGTTCCCACGCCTGCTCTCTTGTTATCATATCTGTCCCCCTCTCTGTCTGAACAATGCTTGCTATAGATTCTATCACACAGCAGCCTCAACATTTGCAGGATTAACATGTATCATCACATGTTTTATTTCAGGAAATCTCTGTTCCACGCTGCTGTGCACGCTCTCTGCAATAGCATGCGCCTCGACCAGCGGGAGATCTCCCCGTACCGCTATCTCAAGATCTATGTAGATCTTATTGCCGAACTGCCTTGTGCGAAGCAGGTCGACCCGGATCACTCCCGGCTGTTTTTCAACAAAACCGCGGATCTGGTTCTCCTCATCGCTTCCGGCGGAAGTATCCAGCATCTTGGAAAGAGCCTCCACGGTGATATCATACGCTACCTTCAGGATCAGCACGCAGATGATCAGTCCGGCAGCAGGGTCCATGAACGGGAAACCGAGTCTGGCGAGGCCGATGCCGATAAAAGCTCCGACCGAAGATATCGCGTCCGTGCGGTGATGCCACGCGTCCGCCCTGAACGCCGAGGAATCCAGTTTTTTCGCGTAGTACATCGTGTACCAGAACATGCCTTCCTTCACAGCGATCGATACCAGCGCCGCGATAAGCGGAAACGCTGTAGGGATCTCCGTTACCTCGTGCGTAATAAAAAGCTTCTCGATGCCCGAATACCCGATCCCGATGCCGGTGCCGGCGAGGATCAGCCCGAGGACCAGCGAAGCGACACACTCGAGTCTTTCATGACCGTAAGGGTGTTCCTTATCCTCTTCCTGTTTTGACAGCCGCACGCCGATATAGGCGATCAGGGTGGCAAAAACATCGGACAGGGAATGTATGGCGTCGGACACCATGGCGGACGATCTTCCGTATATCCCGGCAAAGAGTTTGAATGCCGACAGAAGAACGTTCCCGGCAATGCCGACAAGCGATAGTTTTCTGATAATAATATTTTCGTCCAAGATCCGGCCTTCCTTCACTCAGTACTTCACGATACCGTCCGTACCTGAGTTCTAAAAAACAGCACATCCCGGAACATGCTGCTGTCCCGCAGATGTGCTTTCATGTTCAGTCTGTTCTCACGCGTTACAGCGCATACTTTTCTTTGAATTCACTGAAGCTGTCTTTGTACATATCGTTTTCCCTGAATTCCGGCATGCTGTGGAATTCATGCTGCCATTTGCTGCCTGTTATGGAATCCAGGATATCCAGAGCGATATTGCTGCAGTGGTCCGAGATACGCTCATAGTCCGTCAGGAGATCATTGTATACGAAGCCATGTTCCAGTGTACACTCGTGTCTTCTGACTCTTTCAATATGATTGGCCTTGAGCTCATCGCACAGATCATCGATCACTTCCTCAAGCGGATCGACCCTGAGTGCCAGTATTGTATCATCATTCAGGAATGCATCGAGGGTGAGACTTGTTACTTCATTGATCGCTGCTTCCAGAATAGCCAGTTCTCTGTTGGCCGCGTCACTGAAAGTGATCTTCTTCTCATCGATCTCCTCTACAGCTTCACCGATATTTCTCGCGTGGTCGGAGATCCTCTCAAAATCCGTCAGAGCGCTGAGATACTTGCTGACCTCTTCTGACTGATCGTTGTTCAGGTCTGAAGACGTCAGCCTGATCAGATAGCTGCCGAGCTTGTCTTCATAGCGGTCAAGCACTCCCTCAAGATCAAAGACCCTCTTGAGCTCTTCTTTGCTGTATTCCTGCCTGACAGCGATCGCGCTTGCCACGCTTTCTCTTGCCTTGGCTGCCATCGAGTCTATCACAGCCTTGCTCTGGCTGAGTGCCAGTGTAGGGTGATCGAGGAATCTCGGCTCGAGTCTGTCCATATCCGCTCTCTCTGCAGCCGCTTCCTCTCCCTCAGGGAAGATCGTGCAGACGATCCTCTCGAGGACCCCTATGCATGGGGAAAGGAGTATTACCACAGCCAGCCTGTAGAGGGTATTGGTCAGCGCGACCATGACCATGTTCACTTCGGCATTCATGAAGCTGAAATGCGCCACGGCATTCACCGCGTAGAATATCCCTCCGACGAGGACCGCTCCGAGCACATCTATTATGAGATATACGAAGGCCGTCCTCTTGCCGTTCGTGCTTGCGCCGAGCGCGCTGAGCATGACCGGAACGGACGCGCCGATCCCGATACCCATGAGGATCGGGAATGCCATGTCAAATTCAAGAGCTCCGGTGACCGCGAGAGCCTGCAGGATACCTACTGCCGCGCTCGCGCTCTGGATGACTGCTGTTACCAGCACACCGATCAGCACGCCGAGAAGCGGATTGGTGAAGCTCGTCATCATGCTGATGAATTTCGGGCTCTCCCTCAGTGGTACGATCGCGCCCGACATCATGCTCATGCCGTACATCAGAACAGCAAATCCCAGCATGATACCGCCGATGTTTTTCTGCGTATTCTTCTTCGCGAACATCCAGAGAATGATTCCGATCAGCGCTACGACACCTGTCAGGATCTCTGTGCTGAATATCGATACTATGCTCGATCCTGAGCCGCCCAGACTGTTGAGACACAGGATCCATCCCGTGATACTGGTTCCGAGTATCGCTCCCAGCACGATACCGATTGCCTGACTGACCTGCATCATTCCGGAGTTTACAAAACCTACCACCATTACAGATGTCGCTGATGACGACTGAATAGCAGCTGTTACTCCTGTTCCGAGAAGAATACCCTTGATCGGATTCCCTGCAAGCCTGTACAGAATCGTTTCCATCTTGCTGCCGGCTACTTTCTTGAGTGAGTCTCCCATCACCGACATTCCGAAAAGGAACATCGCGACCCCGCCGAACAGCGATATGATATTACTTGCGTCCATATATTTCTTCCAAATCCCTTCTTTTCTGTAGATCCGGGCGCAAACGCCGCCTTTGGAGTAATAATACCATATATCGCCGATAAGTTACTAAACGAAAAAAAATGTTCTATCTTCTGTGCAATTATTAGGTCAACAATCTGCATCCAGTATTTCAAAACAGATTATGGCTATGGTATAATTCCTTCCGCAGGAAGGTTAACAGAGTTTATGTTTCAGGATGAACTGACCGTCATAACAGCCTTCCTTCTTTACTTTTTACTATCATAGAAATGGATGGAGTGTCACGATGACTATTTTTGAGAAGGCAAAACAGCCTGAAACAAGACAGGCTTTTCTGAAATCGAAGGAGAAAAGCAATAAATACCGTCCCGAAGAATATGAAGCAATGTGTGCATACATACAGAGTGATGAATGTACCGAAGATATAGAGCGTCTGGAAAATGGCGATTACTTTCTGGATGTCCCTTTCTACCGCCTGATCGCCAAGAATTTTCAGGACAAAAAGCGGGCAGTCTACTATTTCCCGGGAAACCAGAATAACCTGATCAAACTTCTGGTCTTCTCGCTGCGCGGCATAGAGCGGATCTATTCGGACCGGCTGTATTCATTCAGGTCTGACAAGACCGGCAGGGATCTTCTGTTTGAGATACGCAGAGAAAAGGATCTCGGCAACTGGTACGTTCTCAAAACGGACGTCTCCAATTATGTCGGATCGATCGTTCCGGAACTGCTGCTCCCGATGCTCGAAGAAGTGTTCATGCCGGATGATCCGGATTTCTATCACTTCCTTGAGTGGATGCTTCTGCGCTGCAAGGTCAGGGATATCCACGACAATGTGATAGATCACTGCCCGGGCGGCATGGGAGGCGTGCCTCTGAGCAACCTCTTCATGAATCTCTATCTGCACGAGATGGATGATTATTTTGCCCCGCGCGCGGCATTTTACTCCAGATATTCAGATGACATACTCATCTGCGCAAAAACTTATGAAGAGGTGAAGGAATACGAGAAGAAATTCTACGAGTTCCTTGACCATCTGCATCTGCACACAAACACTGAGAAAACAGAGATCATCTACCCGGGAGAGCCGTTTGATCTGCTGGGAATGACGCTCTGCGGAGACAAGATCCGCATCTCCCAGCACTCGATGGCGAAGATCAAGCGCAAGATCCGCAGGTTTGCGGACAAAGCGCTCGTAAGAAAAAACAGGGGTGATTTTACCCCTGAGGAAGCTGCTCGCGATCTTCTTTCGCGATACAACAGGTTTTTCTTCGGAACGGGAGGAGCCGTCAAGATCCTGACATGGGCAAGATGGGCTTTCCCGGTCATCACCGATACTTCATGCCTTAGTGAGCTCGATCACTATTTCCAGGACAGTCTCCGGTATGTGCTCTACGGCTCCATGAGGAAGAAGAAAGCTTCCATCCCGTATGAGACGCTCAGCGAACTCGGATATAAGACGCTTATGTATTACTATCATCACCAGGATAAGATTGATAAATAAAGTACGATTGCATATCGACATCAAGGCGTCCGTCGTTTTCACCGGCTTCTTTGCGGAGTTCCTCGATAAAGGTCTCTCTCATGGCCATATCATCGGAAATCAGACTGTCTGTCTCGTTCAACATGAACAGAGGATTGTCGATACCTGCCTTATTACGATTGGTAGTCGCGGCGAAAGCATTCGCTGCGACTCTTAATTTTTTGTCTTTCCAGCCATCTGCCCACTGGCCGTCTTTATAGATCACCGTGCCATCCTTCACAAGAGCATCTACTATCTCTGCCGGGTATTTTGTCGACCCGTCGAAGGCCGGATCATCGATATAATAACAAACGACGCCATAAGAACATGTCAGCAGGGTCCAGCCATTCTTCGATATTGAATAGTTGAACACATCCATCAGGTCTCCGTATGTCATCTCATATACATACATTTCTTCATCGAACGGCAGCATAGAATAGATGTCTGACAGTTTTACAGCCCGGCGGTCAGCGCCCTCTTTCATGAACAGGTCATGCCGCATGGTTGACTTGTTCACGAACACGACATCGACATCCAGAGCCCGCGTCATGGCTCCCAGCACCCAGTTCGATACCGAACTGCATCTGTTTCCGCTGTTTTCGAATCCGGTCCTTGTGACAGGAACGGTCACATAGCCGACCTCTTCACCGAGGACCTCATCGCTCCTGCCATAGTACTCTTCCGTTATATCAATGACCTTCCGGTCAAGTTCTTCGCTGTTCTCCTCTGTATCCAGCAGTTTGCTTTCATCATCGCCGGTCGGCACTGTAACCGGCAGACCGGCTGCGCCTTCTTTGATACGGGCTCCGCCCTCTCCGTCGTTTTCAAACGCAAGCTCGGAGTATGTGTAGGAAAACCCCTTTCCCGTAGGTTCTGCATATCTGAGACCCCATTCTGTCTCACCGGCCAGATTCATGTGTGTGTGTCCGCCCAGAACGAGGTCGACACAGGTCGAGCTGCCGAGCCGTTTGGCCGCCCTTTCAGCGTCTCCATGCGTCAGGAGTATGGTCGCGTCACACTGACCGCTTTCTTCAAGCTCAAAAGCGATGCCGTTTACTTCATCATAGTCCACCACGATCGAATAGCCGAGATCGGCAAAACGGGTCTCGGGCATACTGTGGCCATATTCATCGGCAAAGCCTATCACTGCAACACGGACGTCCAGTTCATTACCCTCTTCATCGACCGCGGTCTTGCTGAGTATCACGTAATCCTGCGCATTGCTGTATTTTTCACCGTTCTGATACAGATCGCAGCACACGACAGGGATCTTATTTGTGTGCTTTTTACCGCCTTCCGTATTGTCGCGCATGGTCGCGTCATCATCTATCACAGTCTCCAGGCCCCAGTCAAATTCGTGATTGCCGATGCCTATCGCGTCGTACTTCATTTGTTCAAACAGCGCGGACATCGACTCTCCCTTGCACAGAAAAGAGACATAGCCTCCCTGATAGATATCTCCACTGTCAAGCAGTATTGTTCTGTCAGGATCCACAGTATCTCCGTTCATCCGGGCATCGTTCACTTTATCAGCGGTGTAGGCAATCAAATGCTTATGAGGCTCTTCTGCCCTTGCTAATATGTTGCCGTGCATGTCCGATGTCTCGAAAACCGGAAGTCTGAAGTCCCCCGTTCCCGCCTCCGGTACAGCTGCTTCCGGTACAGGCTTGTATATGAACTTTCCGGCATGGATCAGAATGCCGAGAACGATCACGGCAGCCAGCGATATTAACAATGTATCTCTGCGGGTTTCTTTTTTCATAAGATCTGTCCTCTGAAGATCTGCTCTCTGATCCCGGCGGCATTCTTAAGGAAGTATGACCGTGATCCTTGTCCCTATATCCTTTCTGGAAACGATCTCGAAGCGGCCGCCGTGGCGTTCGACGATCCACTTGGCTATCGCCAGACCCAGGCCGCTTCCTCCGGTCTGCTTGGAACGTGAGTCATCTGCCCGGTAAAATCTCTCAAATATATGCGGGATGTCGCTTTCGCTGATCCCGATGCCGCTGTCCTGGACCGAAAAAGCCGGATGGCCGTCCGAGACAAGGCTCTTCAGCTGGATCTCCCCGCCTTCCGGTGTGTATTTGGAAGCATTCTCGATCAGGATCCTTGCTGCCTGCTTGATGAGAGAGATGTCTCCGCGTGCCGGGATGGCCCCGCCGCTCTCGAACTTGTAGTCGTGGCTTTCATCTATCATAACAGATTCTTCCCATACTTCCTTCATCATATCCGAAATGTCAAAATCTGTCACGTTAAGAGGTGTCCGCCCGCTGTCGCCGCGCGCCAGGAAGAGCAGCTGTTCCACCAGATGCTGCATGTTTTCGCTCTCGTCTTTGATCGCCTGGATGGATTCCTCCAGAATCTTCTCATCGGTCTTGCCCCAGCGGTCGAGCAGATCCGCATAGCCTTTGATCACGGCGATCGGTGTCCGGAGTTCATGGGACGCGTCGGAAACAAATCTCGCCTGCTGCCGGTATGAGTCCCGCATTCTGGCCATGAGCTTGTTGACCGCGGTCTCCAGCCCGGCCAGCTCAGCGTCGCCCGTGGCAAGCTTCTGATCATCCTCTGCAGGGCTCAGCATGTCGATGGCGGTTTCCAGTTTCTGATAGCGCTGCTCGGCCTCGCCGTCGATCTCGCTCAGGCGCATAGCCGCGTCAGCGAATTCCTGGAGAGGTTTCAGTTTTCCCCGTACCTTCAGGGTCTCAAGCAGCACCCACAACACCACCAGAAGCCCTTCAAGCCTCAGCAGTATATCAAGTTTCCACTCTCTGATCAGCAGCAGGAACGCGTTAAAATCCTCGACCGTGATCTCTGCGTTCCCTGCTCCGTCCATAAGCCCCGGCAGAATAAACACGCAAAAAAGCGCGACATCGATCACGATGAATATGAGCAGCAGATTAAAGCCCGAACTGAGACCTATCCTGAACGCTATTGAACCGGTGCGGACCGGTTTTTCCCTGATTCTCTTCTCACTGGTCATTTTCATCTCTGATAACGTAACCTACTCCGCGGACGGTCTGAATGAGGCTGATGCCGAAAACTTCGTCGATCTTGCTCCTGAGGTATCTGATATATACATCGACCACGTTGGTCTCTCCCATATAATCATATCCCCAGACCTTGCCGAGGAGTTGCTCTCTTGAAAGCACTATATTTTTATTGATAAGCAGAGTATTGAGCAGATCAAATTCTCTGCCGGTAAGTTCTATTTCATTGCCCGCGTATTTTACCTCGTGGTGGCTTTCCGACAAAGTGAGCTCACCGCATCTGAGCAGATCATCCGGGGCAGCCGGCGTGCCGGTATTATTATGGTACGTTCTGCGTCGCAGCACCAACCGGATCCTCGCCAGAAGTTCTTCGATGGCAAAAGGCTTGGTGATATAGTCGTCCGCGCCCTGATCGAGGCCGGCGACTTTGTCCATAACCGCGTCACGGGCCGTCAGCATGATCACCGGGATATCGGAACTCTTCCTCAGCCTCCTGAGTACTTCGAGCCCGTTCAGTCCCGGAAGCATTATATCAAGCAAAACAAGGCTGAAGTCTCCGCCTTCAGCCATTTCCAGCCCTGTTCTGCCGTCCGCGCACTTCCCGACTTCGTAGCCTTCGTGAAGAAGCTCAAGCTCGATGAAGCGTGCAATCTTTTCCTCGTCTTCAATTATCAGTATTCTGTCTCTCATTGCCTTCAATTATCGGTATTCTGTTGGTCCTCGCCTTCAATTATCGGCATTCTGTCTCTCATTTACTTTTTCCGCAATATCATTCTTGACTTTCTCGGCGTAATCCGTCGCCTTGTCCATTGTGCTGTTGATATTGGTCTTTCCGAGGTCTTCTCCTTCAAAGTGGAAGCGGCATCCGAACACCATCGCGATCACTGCTAAGGTCAGTGTTGCCCAGAAGAAAGCAAGCAGTGCAATCACCGGGATCCAGATCGGAAGATCCATCATCTGCTGACCGTTGCTCTTGAGGACTATCATCCTGTTCTTGGTCATGATGCTCTTGAACCTCGCCCACAGTCTGAACTTCTTCTTCGGAGCGCCTTCGCCATTCCCGGAGTTTCCGGCACCGCCCTGATAGCCAATTCGATTCTGGTAACCGGCACCGCCCTGGCTGCCATAGTTGCCGGCGGTATTCTGGCTGCTGTAGTTGCCGGCACTGTTCTGGCTGCCTGCCGCGTCATCATTGCTGTATGAGCTCTGGCCGCCTTCCGGGATCGTCTCTACCACAACCTCAGGAGCGGTCCCCACTGACTCTTCAGTCTTGTGCTCTGCTGTTTCCTTTTTGATCTTCCCGTCTCTCTCAAGACTTATGACAGCATCCAGCATGTCCCATCCGCATCCTTCCAGCGCTGCCTTGCCATCTTCGTAGCTGCATCCGGTCTTGCTAACGAGCTGTTCAACTTTCTGATAATTTTCCATTTCTGCCTCCTTGTTTATTCTAACAGTTTACCGGTCCGTTTAAGAACCCCCTTTTGATGGTTTTATGATAAGCCGCCAAAATGAAAGCCCCATTCAAGCAGAATTAGAAAAAAATTAGAAAAAGATTAGAAAAGCCTCTCTCCATCTCAGGAAGAGTCTGCCATACATATCGCGTACCTTATGACACGAGCAGGCACATATACGTCTTAGTTATGACATTTCTCATGCTTTTCTGCCGGAACCTCATCCTCTGGCACAATTATTGCGTACAGGTAGTCTTACTGCCCTCTGAAGCACATCCCATTACATAATTATTGCGTACAGGTAGCCTTACTGCCTTCTGAAGCACATCCCCTTACATAATTATTGCGTACAAGTAGCTTTTCTGCCCTCTGAAGCACAACTCCTTACATAATTAGTTGTACTTTTGAGCCCTGATGAAAGCGCAAAAGAGACGCGTGGTGACAATGGCTGTACTTTTAAGTCTTTATGTTGCTGAAAAGAATATGAGGTGGAATACCTATTATACTTTTGCCGGTTGGATTCCGCCAGAAGAACTTGATATGTAATAATCCTTCTACTTTTGCGCACGGATGGCAGTGAAACGAAGACTGGATGGAAGAACCCTTTTACTTTTGCGCGCTGATCGGTGCTGAAAGATAAACTCGCGGAATAACATCTATCCTATTTTGCCGCAACTGAAAACCCCTCCATTGCTGGAGGGGCATCTATTATGATTTTTATTCAGTATTGCCGGAAATCATCCTGATCTGATGCATGATGTGAATCCGGTACGGCTCCCGGGCCTAGTAGACTTCTGCTTCGGAATCCGGGAAGTCACTTGAATTGATATCTTCTGATTCAGAATTCCCGCCAAAGACGCCAAGCTCTATCCGCCAGTAATTTTCCGGGGTAAATTTCAGCGTTTCCTTGCTCTTGGAGTAGAAAGTTTTAGGGCCGAACACAATTTCAGGTCCGTACCAGGTCTGCCCGCTGGCCTCATATATTTCATATGTATCGCAAGGTACATATACCGTTGTCTCCGTGCCTTTATCCACTATGAAAGAGATATCATTGGCCGGGTCGGTCTGGCTCTTGAAGTAAAAATATGTGCTGTACTGACTCGATGCTTTGACCTCGACATAGCTGTCTTTGGAAGCCTCAGGATCTACATACACCATTCCGTTGAAATAAATTGGTTCCTGCAGAGAAACTACGACTTTTGCATCGCCCTCCCAGTTTCTGAGACCTTTTTTCAGTTTTCCGTGAATGGTCGTTGTGAAGGTGTTGTCATCTCCGCTGTCGGAGACAGAGTCGCTCTCGCTTGCGTTGAATGCATTTTTGTCATAAGTTACCACTATCGTGCCGTCTTCGATCTTAGTCAGTTCAGGGTGATCAAAAGTCCACTCGATATCATTGTCATAACTCTCCGCGAGGTTCATCCCCTCAGGATAAACAAACAGCAATTCGGGTTCATTGAAATATGCTTCGATGTCTTCACCTGCGTTGATGTTAAGATCTCGCGGCGATGAGTATGAGATCAAAGCTATTACGATGATAACTGCTGCAGCAAGGATCCCGCCAATAACCAGCTTTTTGTTTTTTAAGATGCTGTTTGCGGAAAAATCCTTTGGCAAAACTTTGGTGACTGCTGCAGCAGCGGCTGCGGCCGGATTGGCGTCTGCCGGTGCCGGTACAGATCCGGATGTCTGATTTGCTGCTGACCCCGGTGCCTGATATGCCGCCGGATCGGGCATCTGATATGACATTGGCTCTGTTGCCTGGTATGCCGCCGGATCAGGTGTCTGATATGCTGTCGGTTCCGGCGCCTGATATGACATTGGTTCTGTTGCCTGATATGCTGTTGGTTCCGGCGCCTGATATGACATTGGCTCTGTTGCCTGATATGCTGTCGGTTCCGGGGTTTTGCTATGTCCTGTCTGCGCGCCGCATTTAGGGCATACTGCAAGGCCTCTTCTGATTATGGCTCCGCAGCTGCCGCAGATCTCCGGTCCCTGAGGCAGATCCTGAGGTGTACTGGCCGCTTTGGCTCCGCAGTTAGGGCAGAACGCATACTCATTATTGAATATATTTCCGCATTTTTCGCATGTTTTCATTATCTTCCGGGCTCCTCTCCTTGGCTGAACATTTTCTGTTATCTGTAAAACCTGCAAGGCCGCCGGATATCAGCGGCCCGGGGTTCTGCATTCTGAAATACAGCTGTATATCAGCTGCCTGAGATGTTGTGTATATTATATAGGAAACCATAGGGGAAATCGAGGTTTCTGCTTCCGGCCGCGGCCATCAGATCATCTTCGGCAGCATCCGCACCGCAGATTGCAATGACCTCAGCGCGGTTCCTCCTTACATCCATGAAGCAGACTGCAATCACCCCGCTCCGGCTCCTTCTTAAATCCGTGTCAGTTGCTTCCGGCGGCCTGCTCGTAGAGACCCGCCAGAAGTTCCGGTGTGACCGATCCGACCTGGTTGTAGATCACTTTTCCGCTGCGGTCGAGCACTATTGTCTGCGGCATCGCAGCGCCGCCGCCGACAATGTTCCATACGAGTTTGTCCTTGGTGTCCAGAGCAAAATACAGATTGTCCCAGCCCTTATCCGCAAGATAAGCCGGGATGTCATCCTTGGACATCGAATTGTGTACCGCCAGAACAGCCAGATCATCCGGGTGCCCGCCGGCGATCTCGTTAAAATACGGAAGTTCCTCGACACACGGTCCGCAGTAAGTCGCCCATAGGTTGATGAAGGTGACTTTGCCGCGCGTATCCGCCAGATGGAAGGTCTGTCCTCCGGTGCATTCTATTGTAAAATCAGCAAGTTCGTCTCCGACAGCGAAACCGTATTCAACGCCTGTTGTTTCCTCTGTTTCAGCAGCATCCGGAGGAGTGCTTTCGGCTTCGGCATCGGAAGATCTGTCCAGAACGTTGTACCAGAGCAGAGCGAACGCGAGGATCACAGCCGCAACAGCCCACGCGATGCGTTTGCCGCGCGCGCGTCGCTCAGCCGAATCCGGTTTGTCATCAGCACATCCGGCAGCAGGCGCGATGAGTGTGACCTTGCCCGCTTTCAGGGAGATCGCGTCCTGTCTGCAGACGTCCATACATTTTGCGCAATTGATGCATTCATGGTCGCCGACATGGCGGACATCCATCTTGCAGTTCATGACACAGGCTCCGCAGTGGGTGCAGCGGTCCGTATCGACCTTCACACCTATGACCGCGAGCTTGTTGAACATGCCGTAGATCGCGCCCAGCGGGCAGATGAATCTGCAGAATGAGCGGTAGCAGAACACACACGCCAGGCCTATGATCAGCATGATCACGAACTTCCGGGTGAAGAAAATTCCGAGCATCTTGAAGAAACTCGCGTTGGACGGATTGGAAAGCAGTCCCATGGCTCCCTCGAGAGTGCCTGCCGGGCAGATATACTTGCAGAATCCCGGTACAGCCTTGCCGTGCTTCAGTCCGTACCACAGAGGCACCGCGACCGCAAACACAACAAGGAAGAAATATTTCATATATGAAAGCAGATGGGTAGCTTTGTTCTTCCGGATCTTAGGAGTCGGGATCTTGTGCAGCAGCTCCTGTATGAGTCCGAGCGGACAGAGCCAGCCGCATATAGTCCTTCCGAGCATGAGTCCCCACAGCATGATGATGCCGAAAACATAGAACCCGGCCCGGTTCCCTGAGGAAGCCAGCGCGTTCTGAAGGGATCCGAGCGGACAGGCTCCGACCGCCGCCGGACAGGAATAGCAGTTGAAGCCCGGTACACACATCAGCTTGGTGCTGCCAGTGTAGATCTCGCCTTTGATGAAACCCTTGGCATAAGCATTGTAAAGGACGGCTGAATACAGCTGTATCAGCCTGCGCTTGCTCGGGCGGTGGTTCTCCCACCATGTATTTTTCTCTGTATTCTGATTATCCAAGGCCGACACACTCCGTACAAATATTCACTGCTTTGATCAGCATATCTTCCATGCTGCCGTTGAGGATTCCCGCTATAACAAAAATAGCCGCAACAACCAGAACCGCAATTCTGGCTATATGCAGCTTTTTCATTGTTGACTCCGTATCCTCAGAAGCGGCTGTCTCCCGCTCTTTTTTGTAAATGCTGATCAGCTCCGGGTCGGCTGCAGGCTTGTCCTGTTTCTCATCACGCGCCCCCATGATCACACACGCAATATTTGTTGCCACAGCAAGGAGCAGCACCGGCAGATATCTGACGAACGCCGAGACCGCTTTTTCTCTTGTGAATATCCACGCCTCAGGATGTCCCTGTGCCTGATAGGCGAGGCCTTCCCTGTAGATGGCTATCGCGGCTGCGGCCATAAGGACCACCCACAGCACACAGAGCGCCGCCTGAACATACAGAAGCAACTTTTTTCTTTCCATTTCAACCCCCTTGCCTGACAGGATCTCCTGTCAGATTGCCGGCGCTTGCCTGTCAAACCTGATAACGTTCCAGCTGAGCGGCGCGATCTTTACCTCTGCTTTGCCGTCAGCCACCCTGCAGCCCGGTCCGGCAGCAGGCGAGACATTCATCGGATCCGCCTCAGTATTCACCGCTTTGACATCTTCGTGGTGTAAAACAATGTGCTCATTAAATTGTATATCACCGAATGATCTCAGGTCCAGTTCCAGACAGGAATCATCCGTCATATCGCGGTTGACGCAGAACACTGTCACAGAGCCGTCATCCGACATGGTCGCCGCGGCATCGATCAGCGGCACATCACTGTAGTCGGCACAGTCGTACACCGGCGTGTCCACAATAGCCCGCAGAGATGTTCCGCGGCCAAAACGGCTGGCATGCATGAACGGATAGAAGATAGTCTGCGCCCAGCATCCCCCGCCATTGCGCGTCATGACCGGCGCTATGACATTCACCAGCTGCGCCAGGCACGCGATTTTGACCCTGTCAGCATTGCGGAGCATAGTCATCAGCATGCTGCCCACCAGCAGCGCGTCTTCAAAGTTATATATGTCTTCCAGCAGAGGCAGAGCCTGCCCCCACTTTTCACGCTTTACGATCTCCTGATCCTGCTCATTGGAGTGATACCAGACGTTCCACTCATCGAACGACAGGTTGATCTGCTTTTTGCTGTGCTTCTTGCCCTTCACCGCGTCACAGATCGAAACGACTGTGTGGATGAAATCATCCAGATCCATCGATCTTGCCAGGAATCCCGGCGTATCGTTGGTCGGATTGCCGTAGTAGCGGTGCAGGGAAACATAGTCGATATTGTCATAGCACTCATCCAGCATGGTCAGTTCCCAGTCGCCGAATGTCGGCATGTCCGACGCGGAAGACCCGCAGGCCACCAGTTCGATGGAAGGATCGACCCATTTCATCATTTTGGCTGACTCATTTGCGACGCGGCCGTACTCGAACGCGTTTTTATGTCCCATCTGCCATGGGCCGTCCATCTCGTTGCCAAGGCACCACAATTTGATGCCAAAAGGATCTTTCGCTCCGTTGGCGATGCGCATATCGCTGAATTTGCTGCCGCCCGGATGGTTGGCGTATTCCACGATATCGCGGGCGTTCTCCGGACCGCGTGTGCCGAGATTGACCGCATACATGATCTCCGTGTCCGCTTTCTTCGCCCAGTCCGCGAATTCATGAAGGCCGACCTCGTTGGTCTCGGTTGTGAACCAGGCCAGATCCAGACGTTTTGGGCGATTTTTGCCCACACTGTCTTCCCAGTTAAAACCGGACACGAAATTCCCGCCCGGATACCGCACGACCGGCACCTGCAGCCGGCGCACCATTTCCAGCACATCCCTGCGAAAGCCCTGCTCATCTGCCTGCGGGTGACCCGGTTCGTATATGCCTCCATACACCGCCCTGCCAAGATGCTCGATGAAAGAGCCGTAGATGCGCGGGTCAATGCGTCCGATCTTATATTCTCTGTCAAGAATGATCCTTGCTTTCTTCATTACAGACTCCTTGCAGCTGATCTCTTACCTGACGGTTTCCGCCAGCCAGGCCGCACAAGCATGCGGCCCAAGCTCCGCTGACAGTGAAGATGCCGGTGCGCCCGTCCAAAGATCATGCGCGCCCGCCACATTCAGTCCGATCTCATCCGGCGAGACGGTGACCGTCTGCGGCTCGTCTGCGAGATTGAATACCGCCACGTACACTCCTGCTCCGTCCTTGCGAGGGGCGATCCATACTGACCGGTCCTCCGTCGTACACAGAGGATGCGCGCAGAAGCTCTCTTTCTGTATGTTCAGCACATCCGCGCTGGTGAGGAGCGACAACGTAAAATCATCGTTTTTCGTCAGCTCTCCGCCCATCATGAGCGGTGAGTGAAGCATGCACCACAGTGTCATCAGTGTGCGCTGTTCATCCTGTGTAAAGCGCGTCCATCTCCCTTCAGGAGGCTCCTCTCCGCACTGACGGATCGCTCCGAAAGGCAGCATATCCGCGTCAGGCCAGTGTCCCGGGCCGGCATGGACGCACCACTTCTCCGCCCGTTCGAACATGCCTTTCAGCAGATCCCATCTGTCCCAGAAATCATCCGTCAGCCGCCACATGTTCGCCCATGTCTTGAGATGCTCTGCCTCGGCGAGCGGCGCAGGGCCCGGCGACAGGCTGAGCACGATATCGCGCCCGCAGCTGCGGCAGGCTCTGGAGATCATCTCGATCTCTTTGCGGCAGTGAGGGTATTCCCTGGCAATATCGTCGCATTTTACAAAATCCACGCCCCATTCTGCATACAGGCGGAAGATGCTGTCGTAGTATGCCTGCGCGGCGGGATGTTCCGGCCGCGCGCCGTACATGTCAGGATTCCATTCGCAGATGGAATTCGGATCCGCTGCCTGATCGCAGGTATATTTGCTGCCTTCGATCGGGAGATGACGGTGCGCCGCCATCCTTGGGATCCCGCGCATGATGTGGATGCCGTACTTCAGCCCGAGGCTGTGCACATGATCTGCCAGCTGGCGGAATCCCATGCCTCCCGAAGCACTCGGGAAACGGTTCTCCGCGGGAAGCAGGCGGCCCCATTCGTCCATTACAACATCGGAAAACGGTATATAGTTGAAATCTACGGCAGTCGGCTGGTACCACTGGATATCTGTCACAATGTATTCCCAGCCATATTGTTTAAGATGTTCTGCCATATAGGCGGCGTTCTGCCGCACAATGTCTTCTGTTACGGATGTTCCATAGCAGTCCCAGCTGTTCCACCCCATCGGCGGATACTTACAAAGCATGCTATATTCTCCTCCTGTTACAATTTTTTCAGTGATCAGGCCTCTGTCAGATGATATATGAACGAGGTGAAGGCAGGGACTTCTCTCGGGACAGGGATACCGCCGTTCATGAGAGCGGCACCGCTGAGTTTCAGATCCCGGCCGTCATATTTCATCTTATACATTCTGTCCGGATCCAGGCCTTTGAGCTTGATATACTCCTGCGGGCCGTTCACGGTCAGGCCGACGGTAACGATCGTTACGAGGGCCTCGCTCCTGTCTGCCGCAACGCTCTCCCACGCAACGAGGTTGACCGGTTTGAACGGATCCGACAGCCTGTAATAATCTCCGAAGAAATTGAGGTCGTAGTATTTATGATAGAGATCGCTCATCTTCTTGCACGCGCGGATCTCTCTCTTCTTCATCTTGGTAGCATCGAGCTCATATCCGAATGTACCGCACATAGCGATCGCTGCTTTGGTCTCAAACGGTACCATCGGGCTTGCTTCCGAAACATGCGCGCCCATGCTGCAGACCGGATAGAGGAATGATGATCCGTAGTGGAGCTTGAGGTTGTCAAGAGGCTTGGTATTATCAGAGCTCCAGTACTGTGTGAAGTAGGTCAGCATCGCCGGGTCAAAACGCCCGCCTCCGCCGGCGCAGCCCTCGAACATGATGTCCGGATGCGTTTTAACGATCCCGTCCAGGATCCGGTAAAGTCCGAGAACATACCTGTGTGATACTTCTCCCTGACGGTCTCCCGGCAAAGCGTTGGACCACAGATCCGTGACAGCACGGTTGATGTCCCACTTCATGTAATATATATTCGCGCTGTCCAGGATCCTGTTAACGCTTTCAATGATATAGTCCTGGACTTCCTTTCTTCCTACATCGAGGACCAGCTGATTGCGGCTCCTCACCGCATGCCTGCCCGGGATCGCCATGACCCAGTCCGGATGCGCGCGGAAGAGATCGGAATCCTCGGAAACCATCTCCGGCTCGAACCAGATCCCGAATTTCATGCCGAGATCGTTGATCTGTCTGACGAGCTCATCCAGTCCGCACCGGATCTTCTTCTCATTCACATACCAGTCTCCGAGACCGGAGTTATCGTCGTCACGCTTTCCGAACCATCCGTCATCCATGACGATCATTTCGACGCCCATGTCCCTGGCCGCTTTGGCGATCTCGACCAGCTTGACGTCGTCAAAATCAAAGAACGCAGCCTCCCAGGTATTGATCAGGACCGGTCTTCTGACATCACTTATGAACTTGCTCTTATTCATATTGGTCCTGAAGAATCTGTGATACTTGTGGCTCATCCCGGTGAGGCCCTGGTGAGAATATGTCATCAGCACAGCCGGTGTGTCAAAATCCTCTCCCGGAGCGACCGGATAATGGAACATGCTGTCGTTGATGCCCATCACAAGACGAAGCTGATCGTACTGATCCAGCTCGGCCTCTGCGGTAAAGCTTCCGGAGTACATCAGCGCAAAACCATAGCATGATCCGAAGTCTTCGGTTGCCGTTTTCTCCGCGAGAGCGACAAAAGGATTCTGCTGGTGCGAGGAGATCCCGCGGCCGCTGCGGACTTTGTGGACATGATGGGTCATCGGCTGACGCTCGACCTGTCTCTCCTGGCCGTAACGTCCCGGAAGCGAGATCAGATCCATGTCTTTTCCGTTCAGAAAATCCATATTAAACGACATGATCCTCTCGAGATGGACTGTTTTGCCGCCGGCATTGTGCACTCTTGCCGCACGCATGATGATATCCGCTTCCTCGAACACCGAGTAAAGCAGTGTCACCTGCACCTTGCTGACAGCGTCTTCCAGCGTGAGCTCCAGGGTATCGACCGTATCGTTATCCGTCGCAAACGGTGTCGGCAGGCCGGTCAGCGTGAACGGACCCTTATGGAGACTGTGAGACAGATATCTTCCGTTGAAGGCAAAACTGCCGTCGGAATTCCTGACCGCGATGGAACTGATCCGGAAATCGCCCTGCTGCTGCGTCGTAAACTCCTGCGGCTGCGCGTCAAGCGAAAAAGTCCGCTCCCTGAGTGAGTCATACGGATTGCCGGAGAATCCCCTGTCATACTGACGGATCAGGTACACCATATCCTCGTCGCAGACAGGAGATCCGTAATACAGATGCTTCACATATCCAAGATTACCGATCTTGAGCTGGTATGCAGTGCTCGCTGTGTGGAGGGTAAAAGTCCTCTTCTTCTCGTTATATATAATTGACATTATTGTCTCCTTTGTATCTGGTATCAGACTTCGCGGCAGCTGTCTGACAGCCGCTCATCAGCTATCGTTCTCATATCATATCATTTAAATGACCGGCATACAATTTCCCGGCACAATAAATGCGCAGGAGATTTCCGCCGTAAATTCACAGAACATTCTCCGCCGTTTTTCAGCTGCAAGATCATTGGGCATAACCAGCCCGCCGGCTGCCTCTGCAGCTTTGTAATTCTGTCCAATTGTGCAGGTATTCTGCTGCCCATATAATGATTTCAGGAGGTGCAGCCGGAACGCAGCTGTCACCGGTTCCTGTGATATGAAAGGAGTAAAAATGAGCGATAAAAAAGTTGTCATCGCCGGCGGCGGTGTTCTGGGTACTCAGATAGGCCTGATCTGCGCTTATCATGGATTTGACACTACATTCTGGCTCAGGTCGGAAAGTTCTATAGGCAGGACCGCACCTAAGATCGAGAGATATTCCGCTCTTATGATCGAGGATCTCCTCAAGGCAAAAGCTCTAGTCGGCAATCCTATGGGCGCGTTCATGTATCCTAAGGGGATGATCGCGGACTGGCAGGGAATGACCGCCGAGAAGATCGATGCCCTCGCGGAAGAAGGCGCGAGAAGAATGAAGGAGAATATCCACATAGAGCTCGATATGGCCAAAGCCGTCAAGGGCGCGTATATCGTGATCGAATCGATGTCCGAAGATCCTCAGGCGAAGATCGGCGTTTACACAGCAATGAAAGATCTTCTTGATGAGGATACGATCCTCTGCACCAATTCCTCGACCCTGCTTCCGAGCATGTTCGCGGAATACACCGGAAGGCCGGAGAAATACTGCTCGCTTCATTTCGCCAATACGATCTGGAAGAACAACACGGCAGAGATCATGGGACATCCGGGAACATCTCCTGAGATCTTCAACGCTGTCGTGCAGTTCGCGTCGGATATAGGCATGGTCCCTCTCCAGCTCCACAAAGAGCAGCCGGGATACATCCTCAACTCGATGCTGGTTCCTTTCCTCAGCGCTGCTCAGGGTCTGTGGGCTAACGGCGTATCGGATCCGGAGACCATCGACCTCACATGGAGACTCGCTACCGGCGCGCCGGCAGGTCCGTTCCAGATCCTGGATATCGTCGGTCTTGAAACAGCCTATAACATCAACCAGATGAAGCCGGCCGCGCAGCAGGAAGGAACTGTCGAAAACAAGATCGGCAAGCTCCTCAAGGAAAAGATCGACCGCGGCGAGAAAGGCGTCAACTTCGGCAAAGGCTTCTATGAATACAAGTAAACTTTGATCTCTCGTGCTCCGGCATATTTATCAACTTCATAAGCACTGAGCAACCTCAGAAAACAGACCTCCCGGCAGCCGGATTATCCGGCATGGGGAGGTCAGTTTTTTATTAAGAGGATCGCTGCTGACTATCGTCTGTCAGCGTCTTCCTTACTTCTTCAGATAGCCTCTGAGCGGACCGCCAGGAAGGTTGGTCACGTCTTTGATGGCTTCTGAAATAGGTACGACCTTAGGATTGGTCCTCGCGATAGTCTGGTCGACCTCGTCCTTGATGAGCGCGTCATACTCACGGTGTGTGACTACATAGAACTCATCCTTTTCGATAGCCTCGAAGACTCTCTCGCCGAATCCCTCGATCGGATAGCCTGTTCCGATCACGAACTGAGCTGCCGCTTTGCCCTTGGCGAACATCTCGCTCTGGTAGTACGGGTCATCTCCGTGCTGATATCTCTCCGGACGGTACTCGTCAGCATGGTCGAAGCTGGTGCGTACGAATCCCGGACAGAATACTCCGAGGTGGATGTCTGCTCCTGCCTCCTGCATCTCGTATTCAATGCATTCGGAGAGAGCGACTGCCGCGTTCTTGGTCGTGTAGTATGCTGCCATGCCCGTGCTGGTGATAAGACCGGCTACGGAGCATGTGTTCATGATGTTGCAGTGTGTGCCCTGCTTCTTCATGATAGGAATCACCTGCCTCATGAAGTAGACGTGTGACAGGAAGTTCGTGCGGAAGATCCACTCCCAGTCCTGCAGAGGGATGACAAATCCCACGCCAGGTGTGCAGGTTCCCGCGTTGTTCATCAGCAGGTCGATCTGTCCCCACTTGTCCATGACCGCGTTGACGACCTTTTCAGTCTCTTCATACAGCGATACGTCAGCCGGGATGATCATGATGTCTTCAGCGCCGTATTCCTTTGCGACGTCTTCGATCTTGGCAAGCTCATCAGCCATGATATCCACAGCCGCGATCTTCATCTTTCTCTTGGCTGCTTCCTTGACAAATTCCTTGCCGAATCCGAATGCCGCGCCGGTGATGATGGCGACTCTGCCTGTCAGGTCTCTGTCACCGCTCTCGACCGGAACGCGCTTCTTGCCGACATTGTTCAGATCAGGATTGTTATCGTCGACTCTGTCGTAGATCTGCTTTCTGATCAGCGGATCATACTGCGGATGCGTTACGATATAAAACTGGTCGTTTTCAATGCCCTTGAAGCATGTCTCGCCAAAACCATCGATCGGCAGGCCGGTTGTAACGACGTACTCGCTGGCTTTCTCGGACGCGAGGAATTCTGCGCTTGTATAGTAAGGATCGGTCGGGTCAGAGAATCTTGCCGGTCTGTGTCTCTCAGCGTGGTGCAGGTCGGTCTGAACGAATCCAGGGCAGAAAATACTGATCTGGATGTCAGCTCCGAGCTCCTCGAGTTCGAACTGTGTCGCGCGGCTCAGCTGTACAGCAGCGTGCTTGGTCGAATAGTATCCAGGCATCGCGTTGCTGGTGATGAGTCCCGCGATCGAGCATACATTGAGGATGTTGCAGTGTGTCCCCTGCTTCATCATGATAGGAATGACCTGCCTCATCATGTAGATGTGGGAAAATACGTTGGCGTACATCATCCACTCCCAGTCCCTGAGCGGCAGGTTGGAGATGGTTCCGCCTTTGCCGGTGCCGGCATTGTTGATCAGCAGGTCGATCTGACCCCATTTTTCCATAGCGGTCTGAACGACTTTCTGAGTATCCTCGAACAGGGATACGTCAGCCTGCAGACATACGATCTCCTCAGCTCCGAGCTCCTGCGCGAGCGGTCCAACGAGCTGGACCTCATCGCCTTCTATGTCGACAGCCAGGATCTTCATGCCGCGCTTAGCGGCTTCCTTAACGTACTCTCTGCCGAAACCATTGGCGGCTCCGGTAATGATCGCCACTTTGCCCTTGAAGTCTTTCATAACAGCCCCCTTTATTTTCTTCCGACTTCCATGAAAGCAGTCCTGTCATACCATGCAGGCAGGATCTTCTTCATAGTAGACTCCGCGTCAACATCCTCCAGCTTCTGGAGCGCTGTGATGAGCAGATTGTTCTCTGCGTAAGCTCCGCCGATGATCGTGTTGACCGGCAGGCAGCCCCATGGATCATCGATGCTGGACTTGAGCTCGAACTTTGTTACGAAGCCAGGCTTCCAGTCATCGTATTTATACTTGACGATGTTTCTGAGCAGGAATACATTGTCGAATTTCCATACTCCGTCCTCGCCAGGCAGTCTGTCGAAGTGGATGTAGTATCCGCTTCCTGCTGTTTCCGCGCCAGGAGCCGGTGCCTGATAAAGCACATGCATGAGCGGATGGTTGTACTGACCGAGCTGCATCTCGAGGTCGATGATCTGCGTACCTCTTCTGGTAACGCCGACCGTGACCTTGCCGGTCTCGTCATCTTTTCTGATCACGAACTCAGCATCCAGCTTCTTAGGGATCGCGGAATTGTCACGTCCGAGCTGTGTAGCCATTTCAGCGCCCTGTCCGCCGAGGAGGAGGCTGATGGTGTACATGCCCAGCTGGCCTTTGTATGTGCAGTATACGCCGAGGATGGTCTCATAGTAATTATCCGCGAATGTCGGATCTTTGATGTGGCATACGGAAACGGTAACCACAGGCATCGAGAATGGCTCGAGTGGTTCAGGCAGTACCGCTCTGATGCACTCAGGCTGTGTCAGGTAAGCTACATAAGTACCTTCCTGTCCTCTCATATGTGAGATCTTCGAGAAGGACTGGAACTGTCCGTCGCCGATCCTGAAGCTGAGCGGCTCTTCCCTGAACAGGGAGGCTCCTACTTCATATCCGCCTCTTGTTGCAGGAGCGATCGTTCCGTCAACAACAGCAGAGCCGATCACCTTGGTGCAGATGCCCTTTTCCTCAAGGCCTGCCCTGAGCGACTGATCCGGCTTGTAGCCGAGCGACAGTACTACAGCGTCTGCTTCGAGTTTCTTCTCTTCCTTGGTGTCAACGTTCTCAACGATGACGCCGTCAGCTGTGATCTCCTTGAGAGCATTGCCAAGCTCATACTTAGCGCCAAGCGCGGCAAGTCTTGTCTGAACGTCTACTACATTCAGTCTGTAAGCATTCGGAGCAGCTACCTTGAGCATGTCTACGAATGTTACTTCAGCGCCTGTCTCAGCGATATACTCACCTGCTTCAAGACCTGTGAGGCCCGCGCCGATCATAGCGACTTTCTTGCCGGAGAGGTCTACCTTACCATTCAGCACATCATTAACAGCGAAAACATTGTCTCCGTTTACGCCAGGGATCTTCGATGGGAAGATCGATGTCGAACCTGTTGCGAGTACGACTGCTTCAGGCTCCATGGCAGCGATATCATCAACAGTTACTTCCTTGCCGAGGCATACCTTAACGCCGGCCTTTTCCATATCCTGCTTGAGATAGTCGATGAACCACTGCATTCTCTCCTTGCGAGGAGGTTTCTTCGCGAGGTTGACAGTACCGCCGAGCTCTTCCTGACGGTCAACGAGAGTGACATCAACACCTCTCTTTGCCAGTGTAGCGGCTGCGTACATTCCGCCCGGGCCGCCGCCGACTACGACAGCTTTGTGCTCGCCAACTACAGGTTCAAGATCTCCGTAGCGGAGCTCGTTGCACGCGCGAGGGTTGACTGCGCACTCATACGGAAGTCCCGCGGCATTGAGGCCAAGCAGCGACTCGAAACATCTGAGGCACGCGATGCACTTGTTGAGCTCATCCACTCTACCTTCCTGTACCTTCTTACCCCATTCAGCGTCCGCGATCCATGTTCTTCCCATGCCGACGAAGTCTACAACACCCTCTTCGAGGAAGTTCTGAGCAACTTCCGGCTCACGGATCACAGAAACAGCGATCACCGGAATATTGACCGCATCCTTGACTGCCTTGATGAACGGCTTTCTCCATCCCTGAGGGAATGAGATCGGCTCTACCGAGAAGCTTCCTGTCTCATAGAGACCATCGGATACGTCTACGAAGTCGATGCCGGCTTCTTCCATGCACTTGACGATCCTGATACCGTCTTCGAGTCTGATCTGGTCTCCCTCATATCCGAGCTTGTCGAGGAACTCGATAACGGATACTCTGCAGCCGAGTACGAAGTCCGGGCCGCACTTCTCGCGGATGTCAGCGATGATCTCGAGGACCAGACGCATTCTGTTCTCGAAGTTTCCGCCGTATTCATCATCTCTGTAGTTGGTGTATGGCGAGAGGAACTGCTGGAGCAGATAGCCGTGAGCGCAGTGCAGCTCGATACCGTCAACACCTGCCTTCTTGCATCTGAGAGCAGCATCTCCAAACTGACCTACGAGCTCGTGGATCTCATCGATCGTCATAGGCCTCGTCTCCTGCTGCGATACCTTACATACTCTGTCGGAAGCCGAAACACATGGCTGCCCGCCGATCAGTGAGGAAACTCCTTCTCTGCCCGGATGATGCAGCTGGATGAAGATCTTGGAACCGTGTTTGTGAACTGCTGCCGCGAGTTCCGCGATACCCTGGATGTGATAATCCTTGGTTGCAGCGATCTGCCTTAGCATGCCGGCACCGGTAGCCTCATTGACTCTGCAGATCTCAGGCATGATCAGTCCGCATCCGCCGGCTGCTCTGTCTTCATAATACTTGATCATGGCAGGGCCCGGAGTTCCGTCCAGATTGGCCAGATTGGTGCCCATCGGGGTCATAACCAGTCTGTTCCTGATCTCGACATTTCCGATCTTTCCCTTTTCAAATAGCTTTTCGTACATAGATGCTCCTTTCTTTCTGTACATCAAAATACAAAACCTATCGGAATCTGCCCGGCAGAAAAGTGCCGGGCTCACAATACGTGAGATATATGTTCTCTGATTAAAGTATAGAAACAACATTGTTATGCCGCATTATCACTAATATCCAAAACAACGAAGGACATTTGTGCAATCTGACCTAATGGGAAAACGCATAACAATGACTACCTGTCACGCTATCCCTCACAGGGGGATGTGCTGTCTGCATAGCATCATTATTGTGCAGTCCTACAGTTGACTTATTGTGCATCATAAACTAATGTGTAACTGCACATTTATTTACTCAATTGGGTGTTTGCTTATTTCGGAGGGGGTTTCTCACCCGGCAGCCATGATGGCTGAATGGGTGAGGTCGAAAAGCTGCGGACGCACTTTATGACCATTATGGAGGGCATATTATGATTTTTTCCGAAATAATTGAGCGCCTGAGCAATATTTCTGACTTACAAGTGCTGTCCTGCAGCATCGAAGACGAGATCACGGAAGTCCGGTTCATGGATTCGAGCCAGGATCAGTTTCTCCGCAATGTCCTTTACTTCAGCAACATAGCGCAGGAACATGCCACGCTCCCGCCGCAGTGCATCCTCACCGACGATTCGGATATAAGCAATGCC
>JBGUJM010000066.1:0-3497 GCA_045113935.1 Anaerovoracaceae bacterium | reverse complement strand
TTTTGAACTAGTCTTGCTCTGTTAGCCATTTTGGCACCTCATGTTAGCCATTCTTTACCTCTAGGTTAACGTACCGTTACAGTCCTGTTCCGCCGATGAGATCATAGACAGAGTCATATCTCTCACCTGTCCAGTAGTCTGAGCGAAGTAGAGCTCTAGCCTCTGCTCTTGGAGTTCTGACATTTTCCAGCATGACTCTGACATCGTTCTCCAATCTCTGCATCTGAGCGTCATCGAGTCTAGGATACTCTAGAGCTAGCTTGTGAGCTGTAGCAGCGATGAGCAGCTGAATGTAGTTGTCGGGTAGGAATAGCGGCTTGTCTTCGTCGAACTCAATGCCTCTGTTGTAGTTGAGCTTCAAGTTCCAGTTCATAGAGGCTGGAATCGGCTTTAGTCGAATGATCCACTCACCCTGTCCACGCTGGATCCAAGTGTATACTCTTGAGCTAGCAGTGTATCTGTCGAAGTCCGTGTGATTGACATACTTGAGCTCATAAGCATCTGCCATCCTCTGCTCAGGCGGCTGAAGATAGATAGAGTTGATAGCCTCGACATTGTGAAGCTTGACATGCTCCATAGACCAGTACTCATGAATCTGCTGATCTCTTGGACTCAGAAGACCCTCCAGAATGTGTGGAATCCAGATGAACTGATCATTGGCTCTTCCAACCGTGTATCTAACAGTCTGCCAGTTCGTCTTTACTGAGCCATAGACTTCGTTGTCATAGTCCTCTTCACTGAGGATGTAAGAGTTCATCTCTGCTTCAGTTTCGAAGTACTTGTTGTGCTCGCCTCCAGCAGTGTCCTGTTTGTCATAGATGTGAATGAGCTCTGAGTTCTTCAGGAATACCGAGTTCTGTGTGAAGGTTATAGAGCTGTCGGAGTTGTACTTAGAGATGACACTCTTCAGAGCCAGAAGACCTGTCTGGAACACATCAGGTGCTGGACCTTGAGTTCCTAGTGACAGATTGACTCTATCGCAAGCTTGCTTTACCATGTCTCTAACGAACATTTGAACCTCGTTACTTTTTCTTATCGTCCAGATAAGTACTCTAGCGTAGCACTCTAGCTCATTACCTCATGCCACCAGAGATAGTCATCCAGTGACTGTGATGCATCAGCTTCTTCATTTTTCTTGCTGAGCTCAGCAGAGTGCCTCATAGCGAAGACTGACAGAGCTATAGCGTCGCACAAGTCAGGTGAGTGACCGAGCACTTTCTTGATGTCTGCTTTCGGAATCAGAGCTAATTTACCTTTGTTGTTGATAGTGACTGACTGAGCCAGAAGCTCTGCTCTAGCCTCTTCTGGAATCCAAAAGCCGTTCTTCACTTCTTCTGCGAGCTCCAAGTACATCTGAGTTCTGACGTTCGGATATTTGTCTGGATCAGTAGCCTTGTCAGCGAAGTTGACTCCGAGTATGTCTCTTCCACGCTGCTTCAGAAGATCTTCAGCTCCTTGGCCATATCCACCAGTAGCATCTATGCATCCGCTGATGATTGAGTGACTGTCCCATAGTGAGTTGATCGTCTCCGTCTTCTGGAAAGTGTCTTGCTCCTGTACAGTCTTGTACTCTACGACACCGAACTTGTCGATGACTACATAAGCGTTGCTGTCAGCTCCAAGTCCAGCCATGTCTGATCCGATCCACTTCTGTCTTGCACTGTCACGCTTGTCTTCAATGAAGTCACGTCTGTTGACGATCTGCGATGCGATGTCAACATCAAAAATCTCGCCTAGCACCTGCTGCCTGAACAGGTTAGTTCCTTCACCATATCTCTTCTTGAGTGCATCTAGGTACTCAGGTCCGACTATCTTGATAGAGTCGAATGTAGTTGCGTGAATGACTTTTGTCGGATTCTTCTTGCACAGAACGCTGAACCAGTTTTCAACTCTGCCTAGAACATTAGGTGATGAGATCAGTCTGACCATCGGCTTGTACCTTGATCCACGCATACGGTCCGAGCAGAAGTTGTAGATCTCTTGATTACAGTAGGCAGCTTCGTCAATAGCTAATAGTGCGATCTCAGATAGACCTAGAACGCCATTCGGATTTTCTGCACTGAAGCCGAAGAGCTTGGATCCGTTCGGAAATGTTATCTCCTTTCCGTTGTCTCTTACTGTAGGTGTGAACTTGACGAAGTTGCCGAACTCAACGATGTAGTCTACGAGGACTTTCTTCAGAGCTCCAAATGTCTGAGCCACTATCAGTCCTCTGATTCCTGGCTTGTTGATGCACTGATGAACGATCCAGATCGCTAGAGACAAGCTCTTTCCACAGCCGACTCCAGTACACGCGATGACAAGATCATCGTCCATCCTCTTGAAGATGAAGTCTTCCTGCCATCGAGTGATCTTCGGACCATCTGTTTCCCAAGAAGCTAAGCTCAACTGTCACCTCACAGAACTTGATATGTCAGGCTCACGACTCTTCCGTCTCCATCGTTGACTGAAGCAGTCATCTGTCCCTTCTGTTCCGCCCATCTCTTGCGGTCTCGGCGCTCGAGCACTTTCAGATACTTGTCAGCCAAGGCTTTGCTCTTTTCAGAGATGAGCATCTTGCTGAGCAGCTGTCGAACTCTGAGCATCTTCAGCTCGTACCACTCTTTGTCAAGATCGTCTTTGATAGTTCCGACTGGAGCATAACTGAAGCACAGATCTCTGAACTCTTTGATGTCTTCTGTCGAAATGAGTCCGATAGTCAGATCAATGTTGATCTCTGGAATCTTGATAGTTGATGCTGGATTCTTTGAAGACTGCATGTAGTCGCACAGAGTCACATGCTTGAACGTCTCCTCTACCCAAGCTCTCAATGAACACTTCGTAGAACACTGCGTAGCACTCATCAGAGACACTCTCCTTCACCGGACTTGATAGCTTCACGGTTGTTCATCTTCTGTAGCAGGACTCTTATTGCTCTGCACTCATGAAGGATCTGTACACTGATCGAGATCGGATCTGGCGGAGCTTCCTTTTCAACTTCTGCCTGTAGAGCTTCTGTCTCTGCTCTCTCAATCACATCAGACTCTTTCTTGAGCTTCTTAGCTTCACGTCTGAGCCTCATTCTTTCTGATCTCAACATAAAAAAATCTCCCAAGGTCTTTTCCTTGAGAGATAAGTACTGAGCTTTCCGTGAGCTCATTGTCTGTTTCTGGGAAACTTCACTAACGTTTCGTTTCCAGTACTTGATGTTATCAGACGAGCAGATCCTTGAACTCCTCCATGTCAGCTTTCTCTTCTGGAGTGTGCTCTGGAGGATTCCAACTTGAGCCGTTCATTACTTCATCTACCTTGCTCATAGTTACCTCATTCGGATGTGAAGCTGTGAACTTGTCGATTGCAGTGCTCATCTTCATGCCGTTTACCTTGACCTTGATTCCACGCCAGCCACGACTGAGCTCGCCTTCAGATCTGAACTTCTTGCACTCGAGTCCATACTTGTCCTTGAGATACTTCGTGAACTTCCAGTACGTCGTATTCTTGAACGGATAGAAGTTGAG